>JBCAWW010000106.1:0-10434 GCA_038534415.1 Bacteroidota bacterium
TCCCAGTTCAAATTGTAATTGGGAGAACCTGATGCATACCAAAATATTGATCGGCCAATAGCGATGTTTTTATATAGTTCATATGCTGTTTCGAGCCTTGACTCTGTGCCCGGTTTTTCTGAAAAATGGTTATTAGAGCCTCAGCGAGGAGCGATAATGACGCTTAACTTTACCTCCGCTGCCTACCTCAATCCCCTACGTGATTTCATGGGGGTTAAATCAGAGGAATTGTTTGCCAAAACACCTGATGCCCGTATCGGTGATGTGCTCAAAACCAGTCTCAATCTATACACCGACTCCCTCATCGGCATCCAATACCGCAACCATGCTCGCTATATGCTGCTCCAAGGCGACCCCGCCTTACGTCTATTCAATGCTACTAATATCCCTATTGATTCTGTTTGGCCTGGTGATGTCAACTATGATGGGGTCGCCAATATGGAGGATCTGCTGCAGTTAGGCCTTGCCTATGGCGATAGCGGCTACGCTCGCCTCAATCCGACCAATAATTGGGAGGCGCAATATTGCTTGCCTTGGGACGAAGCGTTCGCCAACGGCTTTAATAAAAAATACGCTGACTGTGATGGTAATGGGATTGTCAATGCGGCAGATACCCTAGCCATCTCTCTCAATTATGGCTCTATCCACCAAAAAACAGAAAACAGCAATTTTACGGAAACGGGTATTCCGCTGACCCTGCTCATCCCGCAAGTCATCAATCCCGGCGATACGGCTGTCATCCAAGTAATAGCAGGAGATAGCCTCAATCCGAGCGCGCTATACGGACTGAGATTTAAAATCAATTATGATACCGCAGTTGTAGAGGCTGGGCAGATGTGGGTGGATTTTTCTGACTCTTGGTTGGGCGAAGAAGGTGCTGAAATCCTAGGGATGTACAAAGACCAAAGGTTTGAAGGTGAGATAGAAGTGGGGATGACTCGCCTTAATCAACAAGCAATGATCGGCGGGGGTAAAGCTGCGGATATCAACATCGTGATCACGGATGATATCGCCAAGCAAGAATGGAGCTTAAAGAGCTTTAGCTTTACTCAAGGAGCTGCCAATGATGAGACCGGAGATGAGGTGCCGCTCAACGCGCTTGCCGCTTGGAACAATGATTTACCGCCTATAGAACCACTTTATGTGCGGATATTTCCTAGCCCCGTCGTCGATCAAATTTGTATCGAAAGGAGCGACCACCGCCTTAGCAACTTTGCGCTCTGGGATCTCCAAGCAAAACAAATAGCGAGCTGGACTGATGAGGAAATTGCCATAGGCTGCTTGCAAGTGACAAATTTGAGGTCAGGTGTTTATCTTCTCACTTTTGAGGAGGACGGCATGCACCGAACGCAAAAAATAATCGTCGTAGAGTAAGCACTTTGCTTTCCAAACGACAATATGTCTGGCAAAAAATCCGCTTCTTTAGGCGGATTTTTTGTTTGAGGTAAATCCAATGCAAGGGGTTTATCCGTATGTCTGTTGTTTAGGAGAAAAGGCACGCTATGTCACCATATAAAAGCGCCCTCATTATTAGCTGTTTTCTATGCTTTGGCATTTCGCAGAGCATGGCTCAAGACAGTAGCGAAGTTCGTCGCAACCGGCTCTTAGGACTTCCTATTGCCTTTTTTAGTCCCGAAACCCTTTGGGGTGGAGGAGTGGCGGGTATTTATTCTTTTCGTCTTCCCGGCACCGCGGATGATTCTCGACCCTCGCAAATCCAGTTTGGCTTGACCTACACTCAAGAGCGCCAAGTCCTGGCTTACCTCCCCTTCGAAATCCGAACTTATGAGCAAAATTGGCTCTTTTTTGGTGAGCTGGGCTATTATCGATACTTCTACCAGTTTTGGGGCGTAGGCAATACCTTGCCCGATGCTAATGAAGAGACTTACTCCGTAAACTTCCCTCGCCTTCGGCTCAATGTCTTACGCAAGGTTTTGCCCAATACATTCTTAGGCTTGCGCTATTGGGGAGATGATTATCAGGTGGGGACTGTCGCTGAAAACGGCTTGCTCGCAAGCGGCGACATCGCTGGCTCAGCGGGAGGGATCGTTTCTGGATTAGGCGCCTTAGCGATTTACGATAATCGGGACCATATTTTTTATCCCTCAAGAGGTTGGCTCGTAGAAGGCTTGATTTTGCAAAACGGTCCTGCTTTTGGCAGCCCTTTTCGCTTTACACGAGCAAGACTTGATGCGGCTAGGTATTTCCCTATTTGGAGGGATCATATTTTGGCGCTTAACTTTTTGGGTGAGTTTGTATATGGAGACGCACCGTTCCAGGAACTGGCACTCTATGGCGGCACCAAAAAAGCAAGAGGCTTCTATCAAGGCCGCTATCGTGATCAAAAGATGCTCCTATTGCAAGCTGCCTATCGCTTTCCCATCTATTGGCGCTTTAGGGGCGAAGTATTCGCTAGTTACGGTGGGGTAGGGCCCCGCCTTGCGGAACTCCAAGTCAAGGAGTTTCACTTCAACTATGGTGCAGGCTTACGTTTTGCCCTCAATCCAGAAGAAAAAATATTCGTGCGCGCCGATGTCGGAATCGGCAATGGACAACCCAATTTTTACCTTACTATAGGAGAGGCTTTTTGATATGAGGATAAGCATAATCATACCCACCCATAATGAGTCCCAAAATCTCAAAGAACTCATTCCTTATCTACAAAAACATGGGGGAAAGCACATCGCTGAGATTTTGGTAGTGGATTCTTGTAGTGGCGATGATACCCTGAGTGTCGCCAAAAAACTGGGAGCTAAGGCGATCAAAGCGCCTTGCAAAGGCCGAGCACCGCAAATGAATTTTGGCGCCCAAAATGCTCAGGCTGAAGTATTATACTTTGTCCATGCTGACACTCGCCCCCCCCTGAGTTTTGCCTCAGATGTATTACAGTCTATTCGTTCTGGTTATGAGATGGGCTGCTATCGCTATGTCTTTGACCAAAACCGTTGGCCATTGTCCTTCAATGCCTTCATGACTCGCTTTGACCTTATCTTTTTCAGGGGAGGTGATCAAACTTTCTTTATTCCCAAGGCCCTTTTTGAGAAACTGGGAGGCTATAAAGAAGATCACCTGATCATGGAAGAGTACGAATTTTTGCGCAGGGCAAGGAAGAAGCACAGCTTTCGTATAATCCCCAAAGATGCGGTCGTCTCTTCTCGTAAGTATGAGCATAATAGTTACTTTAGGGTCAATTTTGCCAATGCGGTGATATTTGGTATGTTTTTGTTTGGTGCTTCGCAGCAACGCATGCTCAAGGCCTACCGCTATCTGCTCAACTATCGCCAAAGCTAAATATGTCCCAAGCTAGCTCGGAAGCGGCTTTTGAAAAAGCACAATTTGCTCTCCTGCAAAAGTTAAATATCCTGCCTCTGGGCACAGATTTTCAACTGTCCTCAGAGGATATCATCATCACCATTGACATCCAATATCAGGGAGAGTGGGGCTATGTGGCTATGGATGTGCAGCCTTGGCAAAGCCCTAGCCATCAGGTGTATTTGAGTAGGGAAAAGGTGGTGGAAGACTACATATCCGGTTATTTTGCTTTTAGAGAAGGACCATTGGTGCTGGCTGCACTGGCCAAGCTTCGCCAGCAATATCAAGTTCGCCCCAGTTTGTTGATCATAGACGGACATGGAGTGGCGCATCCGCGTCGGATGGGTTTGGCTACTTGGTTGGGAATCAAGGAGGAAGTCGCTAGCATTGGGGTGGCCAAGGACGGGCTCATCAAGGTGGACTACCAATTGGCGGAAGCGGCTGGTGCTACCTTTTCGATTTATGATAAGCAGGAGTTGCTGGGCTATGTTTTACGCACTCAGGATGGTATCAAACCCCTATTTGTCAGTGCAGGGCACAATATCAGTCAGGATGAAGCTCTGCGGATTGTCTTTGCCTTACGCTCTGAGTACCGTTTGATCGAACCCATTCGCCGCGCCGACCAAGCCGCCCGCAAATTTGCCAAAGGCGAAATCACAGAGCAGATGATCGTTTTGTGATGGAGGCTAGGGGTATTGTACTGCTTCGCAGAACGCTTGTCTTTGACATCCCCCCTGCCAAGCTCCTTTTCAATCGCTTGGCTTTCCCCCCTTGAAAGTGGGGAACTTAATTTTTATCTCCCCTCTTTCAAGAGGGGAAGCGTAGGCAGTGCGCAGGGGAGATGTTCTATTTTTCCTGCTTCGCAGAACGCTTGTCTCTGACATCCCCCCTGCCAAGCTTCTTTTCAATCGCTTGGCTTTCCCCCCTTGAAAGTGGGGAACTCAATTTTTTAATCCCCTCTTTCAAGAGGGGCAGCGCACAAAGTGCGCAGGGGAGATGTTTTATTTTTACCGCTTCGCAGAACGCGGATAATCGTTCTGCGAAGCGGTAAAAAAACAAAATCAATACTCTCTAACGCTCCGCTAAAACCTTCTTTTCTTGCAAAAATGGTTGATGATAGACGCGCTCCCCGGTGGCTTTATAGATCGCATTGGCGAGGGCGGCAAATACGGGCGGGAATGGCGGCTCACCTAATCCTGTTGGGTCGATTTCGTTTTGTACAAAATGCACCTCAATTTCTTTAGGCGCCTCACTCATGCGGATCATACGATACTGATGGAAATTGTTTTTTTGAGGCACGCCCTCTTTAAAAGTCATTTCTCCATAAAGCGCATTGCCAATCCCGTCTACAATGCCTCCTTCGGCCATGTTTACTGCTGCGTCTGGATTCACGACGATCCCACAATCTATGGCACAAGTAACTTTTTGGACGACAGGCTTACCGTCTTTCATTTCTAGTTCTAGGACGTGCGCCGCATAAGAGTTATGGCAAAAATAGGCAGAGACCCCTCGGTGAAGATTGGCGTCATTTTGGCCCCAATTGGCTTTTTCTTTAACCATTTTTAAGACACCGGCATAGCGCTCGGGATCATAATCGTTTCTTTCTCCTACGGGTTTTTCGGCCGCTTTTTGCAGCAGCTCTAGGCGGAAGTCAATCGGATCTTGCCCCATTTCTTCGGCGAGTTCATCCAAAAAGGATTGCTCTGCCGCGGCCATGAAGTTAGAACGTGGTGCACGGAAAGCGCCAGTCGTGATATTGGAGTCAATCGAAAACTCCTCGGCGAGATAGTTATCTATCGAACCAGCTGGAAAACGATTGGCAAATAAGGGACTTTCGGGTACTCCACCAGCTTTGACATGTAGCGCGAGCAGCTGATTGTTTTCGTCTAGGGCGGCTCTATAGGTAGCTTGATAAGTCGGACGATAAATACCGTTGGTCATATCATCTTCTCGTGTATACATCAGTTTGACGGGGGCTTTGACTTGCTGCGAAATCAAAGCTGCCTCTAGCATATAGTGCGAATAAGCCCGGCGACCAAAACCACCGCCCATACGCGTCATTTCGATCTCTATATTTTCTTCAGCTATCCCCAGCCGATCTGCCAAGGCGGGTTCTATCAATCCGGGTCCTTGCAATGGGCCAGAGACAAAAACCTGATCGTCTTGCACATCAGCAAAAAAGTTCATCGGCTCCATACAGTTGTGCACGAGGTAGGGACCTGAATATTGACGTTCGATGATCCTATCAGCCTCCGCAAAGGCGGCTTCTGGATTGCCGTCCTTACGAGCGATACGAGTGGGTTTTTGCATCAATTCCTCCATGCGCGCATTATGGACTTCCGTATTTTCGAGCGCGCCTGGTACCACTACCTCTGAATCTCTCCCAAACCGACTGATAGTAAACGATTGGTCTGAGAGCTGCTGCCAACTGGCCTTGAGTGCTTTTTTGGCTTTCATTACCTCCCAAGTAGAATCGCCTACGATCGCGACTAATTCGGGGAAGGCATTGGTGTCAAAATATCCTCTTTTGAAATCGTCATTGTAGACCTTGATGGGGAATACGTCCTTGATGCCCGGCATGGCTTTGATCTCGCTTGCATTGTCGATGGATTGTAAGCTCATCCCAAAGGCCGGTGGATGTTCGATCATGGCGATCAGCATACCTTCTGTTTGGGTGTCTACACCAAACAAAGGCTTACCCGTAACGATTTTCTTTGCTTCTACATTCAATTTGGAATGTCCAATCAGTTTGAAATCTTTAGGTTCTTTGAGTGGTACTTCTTCTGGGACGCTGATTTTAGCGGCTGCGGCGGCCATTTCACCATAGCCAGCCGACTTGCCAATGGCTTGGTGCGACAAGATCCCCGCTCTAGTGCTGATCTCCTCGGCAGAAACTTGCCAAGCCTGCGCTGCAGCTTCTTTGAGCATATATTTGGCTGAGGCACCTGCCATTCTGAGGGGTTTCCATTTGGACATGATGCCTCTGCTGCCTCCGGTAAATTGTCCAAAAGGAGCGCCAGGAAACATCTCAGGGCTATAAGGTGCTTGTTCGACGATGACATTTTTCCAATCGAGGTCTAATTCTTCGGCCACGATCATCGGCATCGAGGTCATGACATTTTGCCCAAACTCTGGATTGGGAGAAAAGATGGTTACGACTCCATTATCCCCGATTTTGAGGTAGCTGTTAAAGTCAAACCATTCTTTGGGCATGGCCAAGGCTTCTTCTTTGGCGGGCATACACGAAGCCAACCAATTGAAGCTGATCATCATGCCTCCTCCAGCCAAGGCACTGACTTTGAGGAAGGAGCGTCTGTTATAGGAAGTTTTTATGATTGCCATGGAGGATAGTATTATGGGGAGCGATTTTGTAGATGATGGGGGAGTATGTCTGTTTGGGGCCTGCTTCGCAGAACGCTGAGCATCGTTTCGTTCTCCCGATAAGGAGACAGGAGCTAAGACTAGAAATTATTTAGGCTTTTGCGGCGGTTTTGATCGCTGCTTTGATACGCGTATAGGTGCCACAGCGACAAATATTGCCATTCATAGCATCCTCAATTTCGGCATCAGTTGGATTGGGGTTTTTGTCTAATAGGGCCGCAGCATTCATGATTTGACCCGCTTGGCAGTAGCCGCATTGTGGTACATCATGCTCGATCCAAGCTTGCTGGAGAGGATGATCCCCCTGCTCAGAAAGTCCTTCGATCGTCGTGATCTCTTTGTCGCCTACGGCAGAGATGGGCAATTGACAAGACCTAAACGCTACCCCATTGATGTGGATAGTACAAGCGCCACATTGGGCGATCCCGCAGCCATATTTGGTCCCGACTAATCGGAGGTGGTCTCGCAACACCCAGAGCATAGGAGTGCTTGGGTCAAGCTCTAGCGATTGTGCTTTGCCGTTGATATTGATCGTAAATGATGCCATGAATCGATGATTTGAAAAGAAGGTAGTACTTTTTGAGGAGGAGACAGATTTAGGATCGTCTCAAGGCTCGTTCTTAGGTAGGGGTTTTACTTTTCTTAGCGTTTTTCGCATTGCGGAACGCTTCTCTCTAACATCCCCCCTGCCAAGCTCCTTTTCAATCGCTTGGCTTTCCCCCCTTGAAAGTGGGGAACCTCAATCTTCTAATCCCCTCTTTCAAGAGGGGAAGCGCACAAAGTGCGCAGGGGAGATGTTTTATTTTCTCTGCTTCGCAGAACGCTGATAATCGTTCCGCGAAGCGGCCCTAAGTAAAAAGTTGCCTAGCCTAGTGGGCAATGTTTTAAATATCCGCAACACTTTACTCGCTTGTTTAAAAAGCAAGTGGGTTGCACGCCCAATGAATATCGAAACTTGAACTAAAGTCCCGGAAAGATCGCCTCAAAAAAGAAGACCAAGCCCAACATAGAGATCACCATCCAAAAGAGGGCAAACCAAATGGGTTTACGCAGCCAACTGATTTTGCCAGCGGCCTGACGTTCTTGTCCCAACAAGCCTGCGATCCCAAAGATCAAAAAGGGAAACCAATTATAGGAAAGACGTACCAACTCGGTCTCGCTATGATCGTCAAACGAAAACAAATAGAGATAGCCCGCGATCGCAAAAGCAACAAGGATAGAAGTGATGAAGATGGAGCGTAGCATGATCGATCAGTTTCCTTAAAATAGCCAATTCCTTTAAAAACCTTGTGCGCGCAGCCATTTTTCGCATAGATCGGCCCATGCTTCAGCGGGTTCATTGCCTTCTTTGGCCAATCCCAAGCCATGCCGACCGCTAGGGAAAATATGTAATTCATGTCCTACATCTGCGGTTTTTAGCGCGGCTGCAAATACTTCACTATGCTCATATGGCACCAGTTCGTCCGTCTTGGTAGTCCAAATAAAACTAGCTGGTGTCAGGCTGTCTACATGCAAAAAGGTCGATACTGTTCTCAATATCTCTGGCGTTGGGCGAGGCCCAACCAACGAAATGACTGCCTCTCTTGCATTTTGGGCGATGCCACTACTGGTATCTGCCGTAAAATCCGTTGCCGGATAGCACAATACCATTAAGTCTGGTCTGCTGCGCCAATAAGTGGCAGAGTCGCTATCGCTAGGGTTTTGGGTACCCAGCAAAGAAGTCAAATGACCACCAGCCGAAAAACCTAACATTCCAATACGTTGAGGGTCAATTTGGTATTCATCAGCATGATTGCGCAAATGCGTCATCGCTAGCTGGGCATCATAAAGGGCTGCTGGATAGAGATCTGGGGCAACTCGATAGTTCAAGATAAAGGCCGAAATGCCAATGCTATTGAGCCATTGGGCGATTTCTATCCCTTCGTGATTTTCGGCGCGCATCATAAAACCTCCTCCAGGCGCAATCACGATGGCTGGCTTGGTTTGTCCCTTCTCTCCCGCCAGATGGTAATCTACCATATAGGGCAAATCTTCTGGTAAGTCTCCCATGAGAGATTGCATGGCCTTGGCCGCGGCGGGCATTTCGGCATCTGTGAGGCGGCGTGCAATCGCTTTGGCCTCCAAAGGGATGATGCGACTCAGATAATCAGGATCGCTATAATCAGGAAACAAAAAGGAGCGTGTATTTTGATATTGATAATACACAAAGCCAGCGCCTCCCAAGAGTAGGAGGCCAATACCAATCAGGATGTATTTTAGGATCTTATTCATGCTACATGCTTTGTGTGAGTCGTTGGGCTAACAGTTCGAGGTCCGTACCCATGAGGCGGTTGGTTTCTAGGACTTTTTGGACCAGCCCCTCGGGCAACGCTTCTACTCCGTGGTATGCACCCAGAATAGCGCCAGTCACCGCTCCAGTAGTATCATTGTCTCGTCCAAAATTGATCACAAACTCCATGCTCGTTTGGAAGTCAAAATCAAAGAGCATGAGCGCTACCAAATTGACCAAATGTATTTCGCTCGGGTGAAAAGGAAAGGTCTGTAATTGCTGATCCATTCGCTCATAGGCCACCGCAAAATGGGCATATTTGATCGAGTCTGCACTTGTTTGGAGCGGCATCGATAATTTGATAGGGGTGATTTGGAGTACTTCGGCGGGATCAGCCTCTTTGGCCGCTTTGACAATCGACAAAGCATCACGATATACTTTATAAGAAGTTCGCCCCACCAATCGACTATCAAAATATCCCTTGGGATCTACATCCCGCAATACTCGCAGCACTGAGTCTGGGCTAACGCCAGGCTCCATCGCTTTGGCAACAAGGCTAGCCGTCAGGGCACTGATGTCTTTGGCAAAGCCAATGTCAAAAATGTCGATCCGATAAGTTTGCTCATAGGCCCAGAGAGGATTAGCCGGATAGGCGGCACCAATCATCGGTGAGAACAACATACCGGCACAGACCATCTCCCCGCCATAAAACTTATTGAGAGCATCCGAAAAGCGATCTATATCGCCCTCTGCATAGGGTTTTGATACCATCGCCCACTCTTTGAGCCAAGCGATACGCCGCATTTGATCTTCATAAGGATCTAGCTTGTATTCATCTATCTCTTTGAGTTGAGAGAGCCCAAACTCGTAACGATCTTGGATATGCTCTGCAAAACTCAGGGCGGAAAGCCTTTTGGGTCTCGTCAGCACGGTGCTGCTGGTGCCGGTGAGATAATCGATCATCAATACCTTCCAACGAGTATCATCTGTCGTACCACCGGCAGGAAGATTCATGGCCCAAGTACCTTCGGCGCTTGGTTCGCGCACCATATCATCCAAAGTATCAATAAACCCATACTCCAATTGCATTTGCTCCCTACTCCACATTTCGGTGGGAGCTCCCATGGCATCTCCGATCGCCGAACCTACCAGCATACCAAGTAATTTGTCGTAAAGGACCTCATCCGAAAGCTGATGGTCCTGATAGGCTGGAAGATGCTGTTCTAGCATAGGGAGCGGAGGTTCATGTTCAACAGGGATCTCAGGACGGCATGACCATAGCAGTCCGAAGAAGAGCAGCGGCAAGTAGGCTTTCATAGCTAGTAAGATAGCAGATTTGTCTGAAATTCGCCTAGCTTATACCGCTAGAAACGCTAGGATACGTTTGATCACCTTTTCCTCTCTTAATATCCGAAAGTGCCCTGTACCTTCGATTTCTTCCATTTGAGCAGCAGGCCAATTATTGGCAACAT
>JBCAWW010000107.1:0-10378 GCA_038534415.1 Bacteroidota bacterium
TTTAAGAAGGGTGTCTAATCGGCATCCTTCTTTTTTGTTTAATGGAACAAGCCTGATAACTTTGCTAATAATCTTTTAAACAACCTTTATTAGTATATTTTCATGGCATCAACCCCCTATACAGTTACCGTTATTG
Organism: Bacteroidota bacterium; assembly: GCA_038534415.1. Lineage (GTDB taxonomy): Bacteria > Bacteroidota > Bacteroidia > J057 > J057 > JBCAWW01. The sequence continues at coordinate 137 of JBCAWW010000107.1, forward strand.
GCTCAGGGCCTGGTGGATATGTAGCAGCAATTCGTTGCGCTCAACTAGGCATGAAGGTCGCCATCGTCGAACGCTACCCAACCTTAGGTGGCACCTGCCTCAACGTGGGCTGTATCCCTTCAAAAGCTTTGCTAGATTCTAGTGAGCACTTTTTCCAAGCCGCTCACCAGTTTGCCGAACATGGCATCAATACAGGGGAGCTAAGCGTCGATTTACCGAAGATGATCCAGCGTAAGCGTGGCGTCGTAGAGCAAACGGTAAACGGAGTAGCCTTCTTGATGAAGAAAAACAAAATCGACGTTTTCACTGGCCACGGTTCCTTCGTAGATAAAAACACCGTCAAAGTCACCAAAGACGATGGTACTAGCGAAGAAATCAAAACCGACAAAGTCATCATCGCCACCGGGTCTAAACCAGCGAGTCTGCCCGGCATAGAGATTGACAAAAAGCACATCATCAGCTCTACTGAAGCCTTAGAGTTGACAGAGCTCCCTAAGCATATGATCGTTATCGGCGGGGGCGTAATCGGCCTTGAGATGGCTTCTGTATTCGGTCGTTTGGGTTCGAAAGTAACTGTGCTCGAATATGCTGATCGTTTGATCGTAGGCATGGATGGGGGCTTAGGCAAAGAAATTGCCAAGGTGATGAAGCGCGAACTAAAGGCTGATGTCAAACTGAGCCACCGCGTTACTGGCGCTACCGTCAAAGACGGAGAGGTTACCGTAACAGCACAAAACAAAAAAGGCGAAGAAGTGAGCGTAACGGGTGATGTTTGCCTCATGGCCGTAGGACGTCGTCCTTACACTGACAATCTTGGTCTAGAAAATATCGGTATTGAACTTGATCGTGGACGCATCCCAGTCGGAGATCAAATGGAAACCAGCGTAGCAGGCGTATATGCGATTGGAGACGTGATTCGCGGTGCCATGCTAGCTCACAAAGCATCTGAAGAAGGCACTTTTGTAGCCGAAGCAATCTCTGGTCAACATCCACACATCAATTACCGAGCGATTCCCAATGTAGTTTATACATGGCCCGAAGTCGCAGGAGTAGGATATACCGAAGAGGAGCTTAAAGCGGAAGGAATTCCCTACAAGAGTGGACAGTTTCCCTTTAAAGCTTCTGGTAGAGCTAGAGCTTCTATGGACGATAGCTTTGGCTTTGTCAAAGTCCTTTCACACAAGGATACCGATGAGATGCTAGGCATGCACATCATCGGTCCACGCGCCGCAGATATGATTATGGAAGGCGTCATGGGACTCGAGTACCGCGCTTCTGCCGAAGACTTAGCCATCTTCTCTCACCCGCACCCAACCTTCTCTGAGTCCATCAAAGAAGCCGCCATGGGCGCAACGGGAGATCGTATCATACATCTGTAGCAAGATGCAAAATGACCCTCGCAAAACGACTTAAGCAATCCTTTGATTCTCAATTTGAGGCTCCCCTTAGCGTTTGGGAACGCTTTGCAAACCATTGCGAACTGGTCCAGTTTAAAAAAAACGAAATCATTAAGCCAGCTCATACCATCGAATGGGCTGGCTATTTTATTTTAGCCGGCAGTGGTGGGATTTTTGTCTGGAAAGAAAATGACTATGTCTGTCTTGACCTAGCTTATGAAAACGAATTCTTTGGCGATGGCGTCTCGCTAAATACAGGCGAGGCTAGTCCGGTAGAAACGATGGCCCTAGAAAGTAGCGAAATGCTAAAAATCTCTCGCGACAATCTGGACTTGCTCAAACAAACGCCTATGGGTCAATACATATTTCTTATCGCGGCAGAAAATGATTACGTAAAAAAACAAAAGCAACAAATAGACCTCCTCCTCAAAACTGCCGAGCAACGATATCTCGAATTACTGCAGGAGCAACCCAATCTGATTCTCCGCACGCCCCAAAAACATATCGCCTCCTATCTCGGTATTACCCCGCAAAGTCTTTCGCGCATCCGACGAAAGCTCATCTAGCAGTTTTTTTAACTAATGGTAACTTTTTTCTGAGCTGCTTCGCAGAACTTCGACTCAGTATTTAAAAATATTGAATATGAAGTATCCGCCTTTTTTCATTATCACTTTATCCATGCTGTTAGGGAGCATTTCCTTGCAGGCCCAGGAATCTGTTCGGGCTCATTCCTTCGGAGAACGCTTATCTCTTAACCTCGGCTTTGCTAATCATTCTGTTGGTTTCCCTTTACAAAACCAACTCAAAGCATTTAATCCAAGCATATCCAATTTAGGCATCGCCGCACGCCTCAATCGTAGTCAGCAGCATCAGCTTCTGCTTAGCGTTCAATCCAGCTTCCTTGCCAATGAAGTAATTGGCAATAGTTTCCTACTAGGCTTGGCCATTAGCTATCGTTATACGCATCCGACGGGATTTTATACCCAATTGGGACTCGAACTAGGGACCTTGTCCCAGCAATCTGTCAGAGAGGCCTACTCCTACCCTATCCTCAACATTGATCCCCAGCCAGAAAAACTAAGTATGACTAGCTCATATTCGGGCCTCGGCTGGCAATTGGGTTACCGGCTCTCCAAAACTGGGTGGAGTAGATTTTCAGTTTTCCTCTCCCAACGATTCTTGATTCAAAGTCCCTATTTCTCGATCAGCGCCTTTGATATCCTGCCTCAAAATCTATTGGCAATCGGCTTCTCTTATCAGTTAGGGTCCCAAAATTAGTTTCTGCTCTGCAGAACGCATTTCGACAGCGTCCCGAGCAAATCTCATAAAAGTAAAATTGTATCACAGTTGGAGAAATGATGATCCCGATTTCGGGACTCATCCACGAGGGGATTCGAAAAGTAGCGGCGCAACATTTTGCGCCATCTAAAACGAGCGTTCTGCGAAGCAGTACTCCCCTAATCCAACTTCTCAATCCTTCAAACAATCACAAAAATGAAAATTAGCATCCTCTTTAGCCTCTTAATCATCTTGGCAGTGGCTTGCCAATCCCCTTCAATTCCCCAACCGCAAACCCAATTAGATTGCGTTTCTACTCCCATACAACATCCTAAAGCGAGCGAACTTGAAGCCTTAATTGAGCAATATACCTCCGAGCAATTTGTCGGCTTGACCCTATTAGTAGATCAGAATAGTGATGGGTATTGGCTTGGCTCAGCGGGTTATGCAGAAGTTGAAAGTCAAACACCGATGACTCCTTGCCATTTGGGTTATACGGCGAGTATTATCAAAACCTTTATTGGCCTCCTAGTTTTACAGCTAGAAGAAGAAGGCAAGCTTTCTCTGACTGATAAAGTGAGTGAGCATTTAGCTCCTTCGATCTTGCAAAAACTCCCCAATGGCAATGACTTTAGCATCGCGGAACTCCTACAAAACCGTTCAGGGATGCCAGATGTGTTTGAAATTGATTTTATCCTCGACTTACTCAACCAGCCCCATCGAAGCTATGAGATGGAAGAACTGCTCAGTTATTTAGAGGGCGTAGCAGCGGTTTCACCCTCCGGGGAACGCTTCTACTATGGCGATGGCAACTTTATATTGCTATCGCTCTTGATCCAACAATTGGAAGGCGACCTTAGACAAGTCTACCAAAAAAGGATTTTTGATCCTTTGCAACTAAACAACTCCTACTTGATCGATGATGTAAGTCAGTTACCCTCAGGTATTGCCGCTAGTTATTGGGATCGCTATGGTAGTGGGAAAATTGAAAATATCAGCGATTACCAGATTGCCTTAGCCGCTGGCCTGAGAGGCACCGACGGATTGATCATGTCTGCCACAGACCTCAACACCTTTTTAAAAGCTTTGACTACAGGCCAACTGATTACTGATAGCAGTTATCAAAAAATGCTTGAACTAATCCATATCCCCGAGATTGACAGGATTGGCCCCAACTATGACGCCTATGGCCTCGGCATCGGACGAACTCAGGTATTTGAAAAAGCTTGGATAGGCAGCTTTGGCAATCATATTGGCTCAAGCGCCATGATGTTGACCAATCTAGAGGATGATACGCGGATTATCCTTATGCAAAATACTGGGACCTTTTTCAACGATGCTTCCAAGCAGCAATTCTTCTATCATCTTCTGAGAGATTTAGAGGGAATTATCTATTAAAACGATGTAAATTGAGCTCAGATAATAGCTCACTGATTATGGCAGATAAAGTCACCGGCAAAGCACTCGACAGTCAACTCGTAAGAAGGTTGTTTAGATATGTGCGCCCTTACCGGAAACAATTTGCGGGGGCTTTGTCGATGACGATTCTTTTGGCGGCACTGACGCCGCTGAGGCCGACTTTGATCCAAATCGCCCTCGATGATTACGTAGTCTTTGGCAATGTCAAAGGCCTTCGTTTGATCATCCTATCCTTGGTTGTCCTCCTGATCGTGCAAATGCTGGTGATGTATGCCAATACCTATCTCACCAATTGGTTGGGACAAAGTATCATACGAGATATTCGCAAACAGGTATTCAATCATATCCTCAAACTCCGCCTGCAATACTTTGACAAGACGCCCATCGGCCGACTACAGACAAGGACCATCAATGATGTCGAAACCCTCAATGATGTTTTTACCTCAGGCTTGGTCCGCATCCTTGGTGAATTATTGCAGCTGGTAGCCATTTTGGTGGCCATGCTCGTATTGAGTTGGAAGTTGAGTTTAGCCGTTTTGACCACTCTCCCCTTATTGCTTTACGCAACTTATATTTTCAAAAACAAAGTCAAAGGTGCTTTCCAAAGAGTCCGCAATGCCGTCAGCGAAATGAACTCCTTTTTGCAGGAGCATATCAGTGGCATGGGCATCGTCCATATCTTCAATCGAGAAAAGATTGAGATGGATAAATATGATGAGATCAATCGCGACCTAAGGCGAGCACACCTCAATTCGGTTATGTACTACAGTGTATTTTATCCTGTAGTTGAAATCATTACGGCTCTTACCTTGGCCATTTTGGTTTGGTATGGGGCCGGTAGAGTGATGAATGCGGAATTGATGTTTGGAGAGCTAGTGGCCTTTATCATGTTCTCACAAATGTTTTTCAGACCGATCCGTTTGTTAGCCGATCAATTCAATACGCTACAGTTAGGGATGGTAAGTGGTGAGCGTATCTTTCAGGTACTCGATACCCAAGAGTTCATCGAAGATGAAGGTCAACATAAAATTGAAGCAAGAAGTCATGCTCCTATCCAGCTGGAGTTCAAGGGCGTACACTTTGCCTATGCCGAGCCTGAATATGTACTCAAAGACATCAACCTACTAGTAGAGCCCGGACAAAAAGTAGCCCTTGTAGGTTCTACTGGCTCGGGTAAGACGACCATAATCAATCTTCTGAGCCGTTTTTACGAAATTCAGCGAGGAGACATATTGGTCGATGGGATCAACATTAGGGACTTAGAGTTGGACTCCTTGCGAGAGCTCATAGGCGTAGTGCTACAAGATGTATTCTTGTTTTCGGGTTCTATTTACGACAATATTACGCTCAATAATCCAGAGATTAGTCTGGCCCAAGTCCAAGAAGCCGCTAAGCAAGTGGGAGCGCATGAGTTTATCATGAAGCTGCCAGGCCAATACGAATACAATGTACGAGAGCGAGGGGCAACTTTATCCCTCGGACAACGCCAACTCATTGCCTTTGCTCGTGTAATGGCTTATGATCCGCGTATCCTCGTCCTCGATGAAGCAACGGCCAATGTGGATACTGAATCTGAGGAGATCATCCAACGAGCGGTCGAGACGATCATGTCGGGTAGGACTTCCATCATTATTGCGCATCGTCTTTCGACTATCCAAAAAGCAGATCAGATCGTAGTCCTTTCCAAAGGCAAGATCATCGAAAAAGGCAGTCATCAAGACTTATTGTTACGAGAAGGCGCCTATTACGAGCTCCACCAAATGCAGTTTGCGGGTTAAATCAAAGACGAGCCGGAGCGCAAAACCCCGCATTTACCGCATCGAGTACCAAGACCCAATCATTGCCAAGGCCTTGGCTAGGGGGCACAAAGCTACGCTGCTGGCTAATATCTAAAACGTCCTGGTCTATCGAGGTCCCAGTCCGAGGATCATACCACCAAGCTTTGAGGCGACTGCTTCGCAGAACGCTTAGATCTAGTGTTAACTTTTGCCCTGTCGGTAGATATACCATTGCATAGCTGCCATTAGCATCTCGGGTGGCAATCGGCTGGTTGCTAAAATCGGCAGAGCCCTCATTTACAATCATCTCCTGTGCGGGTACGCGGCTCAAATAAGGTCGCGAAAGCATCAGGTTTTTTAGGTGCTTGACCTGAGTAGCCATAGGCAAATCTAAGGCTTCCGTCCAAGGACGGGGCGGATGATTGATTGGCTCTTTGTCAAGACTATACATTTGCCAGACATCATGACAGCCATAGGTTTGTCCCATCGCTCCGGCAAAAACATTTTGATACATAATGCGCCGAATATCTCGCGCTGTGCTATAGCCCTTTTCTTTGAGATTGAAGCAGTTGGGATGATCTTCATAAAGGGGTTCCCCATCCAATACCGGCTTTGTAGGCATCAATGCATAGTCATGGCTTATCAGATCATAGGTAGCTCGATTGGGGCAATGCCCCGTTTGATGCATATTGAAGTCCAACCAATCTTCTTCATGAAACCAAGTCGAAGAACCGCCTAATTCTGTAGGTTGTGGGTGGAAGCTCATCAATGCTTTATCGGCATCCCCTACCCCCGCAATCACCCCAAGGGCCATTTGATTCCAGACTTCGACATCCTGACTTTCTTCGCGAGGATTTCGATCACCTCCGATTACCCAAATGATATTTTGTTGATCTTTATATCTCTTCCCAAGCCATTTGCCGTAGGCAAAGGCATTTGATGGATGGAGGACTTCCGGCCCTACTCCCCAGCTTTTGGTATTGAGTTTATCCCCCCAAGTAGGCAGCAATGCAATATAAAGACCCAAGCGTTCCGCGGAGCGGATAACATAATCTACATGCTCAAAATATGCTTCATTGGGCCGATTGGGGTCAGCCTCGATCAAGGGGTTATGCCCATAAGGGTTAGGGGTATTAAGGCCATCTAGCTCTGCCAAGGCAACTGCCTGGATCACATTAAACCCCTGACTAGCACGTTTTTTTAGATAACGATCAGCCTGTTCTCGATTGCAGCGGTGAAATAATTCCCAGGCGGTATCTGCTAGATAGAAAAAAGGTGTACCGTCTTCTTGGACTAAGAAACGGCTATTTTCAGATACGCTTAGTCTTGGCAATTTTGTTTGCTCTGTGGGCATAGAAAAGAGCGGCCACAGTATCGCGATACAGAGGGCGAGAGATTTCATAAGGGGGCACTAATTAAGACTTTTTAGGCAAAGCTGACCACATTGACCCGCGCAAGTTGCTGCGAGATTGTTTGCCAGCTTTCACCAAAATTTTCCGATATATACAGATTCCCATTATTAGTACCAAAAGCAAGCGTTCCCGCTCGCAGGTCTAGCGCATGTCGAAAGGCAAGGTCATAGGTATGCTCCTGAGGCAAGCCACTTCTCAAAGCACGCCAATTTTGGCCTCCGTCTTCGCTTACACATACACATAAAGCGAGATCAGGTGCTACTCGAATTGCATCACTAGTAGCAGGGATAACCCAAGCTCGGAGGGGATCGTTGGGGTCCACGGCTAAGGCAAAACCATAGTCAGCGAGTCCCCTTTTATCGGTTACATTTTCCCAACTTTGTCCGGCATTGGTCGAGCGAAAAATACCGCAATGATTTTGTTGCCAAAGGACCTCAGGCTGGCTGGCACACATCAACAGACGATGCGGATCATGGCCCACCTCAACACTAGGATTGGGCAGATAGGCAGCGACGAGTCCTTCATTTCGAGGATGCCAGCTTTGCCCAGCGTCCTTAGATTCAAACACGCCCGCACAACTAACTGCCACATACAGATGATCGCTATCACGAGGGTCTACTACGATAGAGTGTATTTCGGGATAGTCTGTCCCCGTACCAAACCAATGATCAGGTCTTGAGGGATGGTTCCAGAGGCTTTCCACTAAGTGGAACGAATCCCCTCCATCCTCTGACAGAAATAAGCCACCGGGTTCGGTACCGATAAATAAGCGATTGGGCCGATCGAGACCGCCATGCTGCATCACCCAGATTTGGCGAAGACTGGCAGGCTTACCCGGCCGCACTTCGCTAGACTTAGGGTATTTAGGGACACGGACTTCTTCCCAGTTTTGACCTTGGTCAAAGGAGCGGTGCAGCTTTTGCCCCCAATGTTTGTGCGCGATCCCCACCCACCACGTACCGTTCCGAGGATCGGTATACACCATAGTGACAGGCAGACCGACAAAAGAGCTTGCTTCACAATACCAGTTTTGCTCTCCACGAGCAAAGATCACCAAGCCCTTTTGCGTTCCTACCAGAATACGATTCATGTGGCAAAGGAAATCAATCCTGAGCGAAAAAGACAGTTTGTCTTTATTTCAATTCGTAGATCAAGCCAGCGCTCATAAAAGCTGCGCTGTAGAGATTGCGGCGAGGCACAATCAAATCTGTAAAGTTTCGATAATTGACATCCAGCCCCCAATGCTCATTGAGACGGTAAAACAGCCCAAAGCCATAAGCGGTAAAAGTCGTCCCATCCGAACGAATGAAGTCAGTAAGTTGGCTTGGCATACCAATGGTTTCTTGCAACTGAATGTCTCCTTTGAGCCAAAAATCAGGATGAAACTGCCAGCCAAACTCGACGCCTGCTGTCCATTGATCCCGAAAATCATTACCAGCAAAGCCAGTGCGGAAATTATAATCTCCAAAAAGGTTGAGGTAAAAAGGCAATGAACCAAAGCCATAAGAGGCTGCGAGGGTGGTGTGCAAGTTAAATTCTCCGTCACCTGTCGGCAGATTGATCCGTTCGAAGGCAATTTCTTTGTTTTGGGCAAAGAGGTTACGCGCGCCAATTGGAAGCTCAGGCATAATCGTTACCGAGACGGGAACAGCCCCTTTCAAGACGCCATATTTGATTCCCAGCCCTAAATCACCAATTCCGGCTACGGTAGAAGTCGTTTCAAAACCATGGGCTTTGAAGCTAGACCAATTGAGGATCACATCGATACGATCTGTAAGACCGTACTCACCATAGAGTCCTAGACTAAGCTGACGAAACTGAGCGGTATTGAGCAAATCTCCGTTGAGATTGTAATATTTTGAGGAAGCGAAGGCTCCGAGACTCAGCTTAGCATAGAGTTCACCTTTGGGCTTGACCCATCCGCTTTGGGCGAGGCCAGGCAGAAAGGAGAAGCAAAAAGTAGCTACCATTCCCCACTTTAGGAGAAATGGTAGCTTATAAAATTGGGTAAGCATTATTTACTTTAGTTCTGCGTAACCAAAAGGAATGTTTGCAGAACCACACCATAAGATGACGTGCGTGAATTTGCTTGCAGGAGCAGCATCAAACTTGAAGAAGTTTTCGCCATTTGCAGATACAGCACCTACTAATTGAAGATCTGGGTTACCGTTCATAGGATCAGCAACAAACTCTTGAGTGGTAGAGAGGTAAACCGTTACGGTACCAGTGGCAAGATTGGTAACGAAGTCCTCACCAAAGCGAAGAAACTGACCATTTTCAGTATCAGAACCGAGCTCGGCAGCACCCGTGCTACCTGTACCATTTTGTTCTACAAAAGAACCTGTCAATTGAGCGGTGAAAGTACCTTGAGGCAAGCTAGAATCAATGATTACTGGCTCAGGGTCTTGGCAAGCAGTGAAAGCTAAAAGCACAAATACGAATGAGAAAATTCCTGTAAGTTTCATGTTAATTATTGTTTAATGATTGACACAAAACTACCGGCAGGAGATCACAGAACTATCACAGGAAAGTGTAGTTTTCTATGCATTTTCAGTACAAATTTCTCACATTAATGTCTATCTGACTCAGTTTCAGTTTCTTGTACACTTGGCGCTCTCCAAGGGGCAATTCCGACAGGATTACTTTGTGCTTGACGAACCGCTTTACCCGTTCTCCTTTTGTCCCAAATCATGGCAAAAGTCATAATCAAACTGGTAACAATGATCACAAATAATAGGATACCGGGGTTGAAACTATCGGTCTTTACCGCATCTGGGATATCATAAAACAGTAGTACAGTCACCAAACCACGCGGTACGATATAGAGCTGAGGCACGATATCTTTGCCTAGGAAGATCCGCAAGAAGACGTAGCGGATAACATAGATAGATAAAATAATCGCCCCACTGATCAGGGCCACTTTGGCATCAAGGAGGGAATCCAAAACGATGGTCAAAC
>JBCAWW010000108.1:0-10357 GCA_038534415.1 Bacteroidota bacterium
AAGCTGATATTGTCTCCATGAACCAATCGCTCCTAGATTTACGCTCCACCAATGGCTTATCTCTAAGGGAGCATCTACTTGTAGATTGAGACTTTGTTGATAAGCGACATTATGTGGCATGACAAAGACTAAGTCGCCATTGGGATTGCTGCTGATTTGATAGCGCACGATGGGGTTGTCTTGGTGCTGTAAATTGAGCGAAAACTGGTATCCAGCGATCACATATGCCAACTTGAGCTTGTCGACGGTGTTAGGATTTAGGTTGGGATTGCCACTAAAGACCGAAATAGGCCCATTGTAGGTCTGATTGGCGGCTAAATCATTGAAGTCCGGACGCGTAATACGGCGGGTATAGGCCAGCTGCCATTCCCCCTTGGACTGAGGCTTGTGGGTAATAAATAGAGAAGGAAAAAAGCGTCCAAAACTCCTATTTATTTGGGCTTCCAAGGACTGCCTATCCCAGTATTCATAGCGCAAGCCAGCGCTTAGTTGGGTGTGTTCGCTGAGGCGAAAATCAAAACTTGTATACAGTCCTCCTATCAACTCACGCATATTCATGTCTGCCGCCGCTCTGAGGTCTTTTTGCCATATATTTTGTTCTAGGCGCTCTATGCCACTGCTATTGCCGGTCAGGGTAGCACTCGCTTTCAAGCCCCATTGCCAATCTAGCTGATCGTTTAGCGAACGCTGATAATCCATCTTAAAAACCCCCAGGTGAATTTCTGTCTCACTATAGCCTCGGTGCGCAGCGGCAAAAATACTATCCGTAGGGATGAAGCTAGAGCCATCGGCCAGGCGATAGCTACTTTGGGCAAAACTAGGATTGTCGTTGCGAAAGCCTAAATAATCGAGCTGCAGCAAGAGCTTGGATTGATCGGCCCAGGCCTTTTCCGCATATAAACCACCATTGAAATTGGTCCATAAATTAGGGGCATCGATATGGATTTGGGCGTTGAAAAAAGAATCGGGATATAAAAAGTAATTGGCGTCATTGTCAATAGAAGCAAGGTTTTGGCTATGAAGATAAGTCAGTTGGCTGCCAAGCAGCCAGCCGTTGGAAAGTTCCTGCTCGAAGCCCATATTGAGATTGTGGCTATTGATCATGCGGGCTGTTTCGTTGCTGAAGTCAAATTGCATTTCGCCTCCCAAGACGGGTACAAACTGCCTACCTATCCCCCGAAAATTGCTAAAAGTACCATCACGATTGTAAGCGTAGTTGGCAAAGGCGCTGAAACTCGCTTTGCGATAATTGAGGTTGACACTTGCTGCTGCTTTTTCCCGCCAGCCATATCCTGCCGTAAGCGATGCGGTGCCATTGATGCCTTGGACGGTGTTTTTTTTGAGCACGAGATTGATGAGGCCAGCGCTGCCTTCGGCGCCGTATTGGGCAGAGGGACTCGTGAGTAGCTCTATTTTTTCAATATTATCAGCGCTCATCGATTGCAGTAGATTGAGCACTTGATTGGCAGACATCCGCATCAAGCGACCATTGATCATAATCATGAGTCCACTTTGGCCGTTGAGCATGAGCTGATTGTTTTCTCGATCGATAAAGACTCCTGGCGAGCGCTCCAATACCTCTAAGGCATTACCACCGCGATTCATAAGACTGGCCTCCACATTGATGACGCTGCCTTCTGGGGTATGTTGGATCGCATTTTGTCGGCCCCGTATTTGGACCGTGGCCAGCGTCAAGGTTTTTTCGGTCAGCGCAATCTCGCCCAAATTCCAAGCGTTCTGCGAAGCAGTAATCTCAAAACTACTGGAATACCAAGGCGAATAGCCGCTAGCCTCCACTCTAACCAAATAGGTGCTATAAGATGGCGCTTGCAGGCTAAAGGCACCCGCATCGTCTGTAAAAGCCCCCATTACAATACTAGAGTCGCTGAGCTGCAATAGACTGACTGCGGCGAAACTCAAGGGCTGGGCGGATTGACTGCTCACCTTGCCCTCGATTTGGGCATTGAGACTGAGTAGGTGAACACAAAAGGAGAGGGCAAAAAGGAATCTCATAGGAATATTCATTGCTTGTTTTATGCCTAAGAAAATAGGCGAGGCCATAGGCCGGAAAAAGGATTGCCAAGAGGGCTCGAAAGATTGACAAAAGACCTTTTTGACCCCAAAAGCGATGATTTTACCGCTCGTCAATAAAAAGTAGCCTTTGGTCAATATGCAGCTTCCACATATCGATAATTTGGGAGCCAAGGCTAGCTTTTGTGTATCTTTTAGTCGATGAATTATTTACAAAAGCTTGGGGCATGGCTATATCGGTACAAGCTGTATCATATCCCTTTTTGGATGGCTTATCACTTTCTTTGGTGGTCGATACACTCCAATGCATTGGAGGCTGCAAACAATATTTTCTTCTCGATTTATTCGGTCAAATACCTAGTTTATGTTCTCATCCAAACGGTGGGGGTGTATTTCAATCTTTATTATCTGATTCCACGCTTTTTGGAGCAGGGAAAGTACCGGACTTATCTCTTGGGGCTTTTGGGCTCGATTCTCGGAACGACAGCCCTCATCGTAGCGGGTTATTATTTGGCTCCTTTGATATCTGGGGAAAGTTTTGAGGCCCTTTTCAAAGTCAAGGAGAGTGATTGGCTGGTGATTTTTAAGGGGAGTGCTTTGCCTTCTACTGTAGCGAGTATGACTTTGGCGATGAGCATTAAATTGACCAAAAACTGGATTCAGACGCGACAAAGAGAGCAAAAACTAGAAAAAGAGAAACTCAGCTCGGAGCTAAAATTTCTGCGTTCGCAGTACAATCCGCACTTTCTCTTCAATACTATAAACTCGATCTTTTATTTGATTCACAAAAATCCCCAAATGGCTTCGGATTCGTTGGCGCAGTTCTCGGATTTGCTACGTTATCAGCTATATGAATGCAATGAAGCTTTGATCCCGCTGCGCAAAGAAATGGAGTATCTCGACAACTTTGTTGAACTCGAAAAACTGCGGCAGGAAGACACCTTGCGGATTGATTGTAAGATTGAAATTCCGGTTTATGGCGATTTGATGATTGCGCCCTTTTTGCTGATTCCCTTTGTCGAAAATGCCTTCAAGCACGTATCAAAATTTGAGCAGGGCAATTGGATTTCGATTTGGGCTAGGGTAGAGGAGAGGGAGTTGATTTTGGCAGTCAGCAATAGTATTTCTGCTTCGCAGAACGCTCCTAGGGTGGTCTTAGACTATGGGGGCATCGGCTTGCAAAACGTAGGCAGAAGACTAGATTTACTTTATCCCGACCATCATCAGCTTATTATCAATTCCACTCAAAACCAATATGAAATCACTTTGCGGATCAAATTACAAGAACAAGTCCTTCCAAACTCCCTAAAGCATGAGCCTCAATTGTCTAATTATTGATGACGAGCCTTTGGCGAGAGAGTGTATCGCCAATTATGTACGTGAGATCCCTTTTTTGCGCTCTGTAGGTATGGGCAACAATCCGCTAGATGTGCAATCCTTGATGGATGAGCATGAGGTGGATTTACTCTTCTTGGACATCCAGATGCCCAAGATCAATGGCATCGACTTTTTGAAGTCCGCCCCCCTCAAACCTATGGTGATCATTACCACGGCCTTTCCGAGCTATGCTTTGGAGAGTTTTCAGCTCGATGTAATGGATTATTTGTTAAAGCCAATCACCTTCCAACGCTTTTATCGTGCAGTCAATAAAGCCCACGATTATCATCGCCTCCTCAAGCGCTCACAAAGCCCCGAAAGCAGCACGCCTAAGCAAGCAGACAATTTTTTCTTCGTGAAGTGTGATCATAAATATGAAAAGATATTTTTTCACGAGATCTTATATATACAGGCTTTGCAAAATTATGTGGTGATTTACACCTTGGAAGGCAAATATGTAAGTTTGCTTTCGCTCAAAAGCGTGGAGCAAAAGCTCAACCCAGATGCCTTTATCAGAGTACATAAGTCTTATGTGGCCGCAATACCGCAGATATCTTCCATAGAGTCGCACGAGCTTATAATTGCGAATCACCGGATTCCGATTAGTCGCAACTATCGAGAGGCCGTTTTGGCGAGGGTCGTAAAAGATCGACTTTGGCGGAAGTAGCATTTTCGTTTTAGGAAGGGTCCTGAAATCGGGCTCAAGGAGGCGTGAATCTCCCAAATGAGACTGAGCGTTCCGCGAAGCGGAAAACGCCAAAGCGACAGCAGCAGATATGAAGATGGGAGAGAATAGCCTCAAAAGCTGCTGGCTTTTTTTTATCTTTAAGCAAGGCCTGCCACTGTCAGAGTAGGCAATCGTATTTCTCCCCCCGCCAAAATGAGCTTCTTAGAGCGACCATACTCTCATCTTGATAGCAAAAGAGTCCGTTTGATTTTTGCTATTGTCGCGGGATTGCTGGCTTGCTTATTTCTCTTGGTTTTTAATCCTTATGACGCGCTCAATTGGAGATTTGAATCTCCCATTTATAACCTACCACTTTGGACCGCAGGATTGTTTGCTATCCCAGTATTGCTGCTTAGTCAATTGGGAATAAGAAAGCTGGTGTATAAAGAGGCATTTCAAGTGAAGCACCTAATCATCCTATCGGCGATAGAGTTGTTTTTGCTAGGCATGGTCTACTTTGTTCTTTTTGCTGACCGTGCCAGTATGCAGGCTGACTTTTGGGGAGAAGTTTCGACCACCTTTTTTTACACCATTTTGCTAGCCAGCATTGTGTACGTATTTGCCTATTTGTGCTTGCCTTATTTTCAGCCTTCGGCAGAGCCGCCCAATCTCAAAACGGAAGCGGTCCAGCCCCCTACCTTGACTGATCTACTCAATATCAAAAGTGAAAAAGGCAAGGTAGAATTGGTCGTGAAGAGAGAGGCGATCTTATACATCAAATCTGAGGACAACTATGTCTCTGTCTACCATCTGATGAATGAGGAAGTAACGAAAAAATTGATTCGCACTTCCCTCAAAAACATCACCCAAGATTTAGTTAGCCAAAGCTTGATCAGAGTGCATCGTTCGTATATGCTTAATCCCGACAAAATCGTGCGTATCGAACCGGTAAAAGACAGCTTTAAAATCAGTTTGGCCGGGCTAGCTGAGACCCAAATCCCCGTTTCCTCTACCTATAAAAAGAACCTATTGGCCCTACGGCCCGAATTGGCGGTCTGATTCACCCCAAATAGAGCGAGTCTACCCCTTTTTGTTGCTTCATGCTCTCCAAATCCCTTCTTTGGGACAAATCAACAATTATCATACTCGCTATGCTAAAATCTAAAATTGGTGCTTTCCTGCTGCTGGGAAGCCTTGTTTCTCTCGGTTTTTGGGGCTGTAAAAGTGATGCCGCCATGGCGGAATGCAAGTACGCCAAAACCCTAACATTTTCTCCTGGCCAGGAAGATCAAATTCGTATCGCCTGCATCAAAGCAGAAGACAATACATTGATCCAATTGGAAGCAGGGATTTATGAATTTGAGAAGTTATCTCTCCAGGGCCCGCTCAACAATATTGGTATAGTGGGGAAAGGCCAAAAAGAGACTATTTTTGACTTTGGCAAGCAAGCGAGTGGGGGAGAGGGCTTTAGAGTAGAGAATGTCAATCAACTGCTCATCCAAGATATCCAGTTTAGAGAATCTAAGGGTGATTTGCTCAAGATTAAAGAGGGCAAAGACATTGAGCTCATTGGGGTTGCAACCGTCTGGGAAGGAGAACCAGAAATTTCGAATGGTGGCTATGGGATTTATCCAGTCCTATGTGAAAATGTAGTGATCAAAGACTGTTATGCGCGAGGCGCTTCGGATGCAGGGATTTATGTAGGGCAAACCAACAAAGCATTGGTTAGCCACAGTCTGGTGGAATATTGTGTAGCAGGAATTGAGATAGAGAACACCTTAGATGCCGAAGTGTGGGAAAATGAGATGCGCCACAATACGGGCGGTCTTTTGATTTTTGATCATCCTGGCTTGAAGTATGATGGCAAAAATACCCGGGCATTTCACAACAATATTCACGACAATAACTACCGCAATTTTGCTCCTGCGGCAAATTCGGCTACTGGAGTCGGCAACTTGGCGCCTGGTACGGGGATTCTGATTCTCAGAACGTCAGATGTCGAAGTCTATGAAAATACTATCACCAACAACAACACCATGTCCGTTGGAGTCATCAGTTATGCTACGGTTGACCCCCAAATATTTGAAAACAATCCCTCATTCTTTCCCAACCCACAAAATGTCTCTATCCATAACAATACCTACGGAGAGAGAGGAGCGTTCCCCGAAGGGGCCTACGAACACGAACTCGCCCAACTAGTAGTACAGCTACACGAAAATATCAAAGCAGCAGATCCTTCTCAGGAAAAGATTCAGCACATCCTTTTTGATGGTATTGTCGTGGGAGAAGGCGCAAACCCGCACAATCTCTGTATCGATGAAGCCGAAACGGTCAGTTTTCTCAATATGGATGTGGCCAATGGTTTTGCCAGTCCTAGCAAAGATCGCAGTCCTTTTATTTGTGCCTCGAACTAATCTCCACCGCTAGTCTCTAAAGCAAATGAAATATATCGCAATAACAATTTTGGGCCTTGTCATTTGGATCGCCAGCTGTTCGGTACCGACACCAGAGCAAACAGTGCAGGGCTTTAAGTTTTTGGCAAGCTTATCCGAATATGATTTTTTCGATGGAGAAGTAGCCGCACTAAAGCCAAATAAACAGGTGTTTCCTTATGAGCTAAATAGCACGCTATTTACGGACTATGCTCACAAAAAGCGTTTTATTTATTTGCCTGAGGGCACTAGCCTCACTTACCAAAATGATGGTTTGCCGACTTTTCCCGAAGGGGCGTATATCATCAAAAACTTTTACTATTTCCACGACGAAACCCAGCCAGCACTCGGCAAACGACTCATAGAAACCCGCTTGCTTTATAAATCAGCCCAAGCCTGGAAAGTAGCCTCTTATATTTGGAATGAGGCCCAAAAAGATGCGGATTTAGCCTTGTTAGGAGGGGAAACGGAGGTTTCGTGGATAGACAAAGCGGGTAAAAAAAGAGAGGTCTTATATACCATCCCAGATAAAAATGATTGTAAAAGTTGTCATAAGTATGGGGGAGAGGTCATGCCCATCGGCCCAAAGGTGAGAAACCTAAATCGCGAAGTAATGGGTAATGGTGAGCCAATAGGCCAACTCCAGTTGTGGGAGCAAAAAGCATGGCTGAGTGCTTTACCTGCTGAGCACGATTCCATCGAACGCCTCCCCGCCTGGTCTGACGCTACCCAAAGTTTAGCTGACAGAGCGCGAGGATATTTAGAGATCAACTGTGCCCACTGCCACAATCCCCAAGGCCCTGCCAATAATACCGCCCTCAACCTCAATATCGATGAAACAGATCCTCATAATCTCGGCATAATGAAAGGGCCGGTTTCGGCGGCTCAGGGTTCTGGAGATTTGCGCTATGATATCGTTCCGGGAGAGGCGGAAGCTTCTATTCTCTGGTTTCGCATGAATAGCGTCGAAACAGGTATTGCCATGCCTGAGATCGGCCGGAGCTTGATCCATGAAGAAGGCCTGGCTTTGATCAAGGATTGGATTGATGAGATGTGATAATGCTTGTTCTTGTGGCATTGCTCCAAAAGAACGAAAAGAATTAGGCCGCCACGATCCAGCTATCCAAGCCGCCCCAATTGGGGCTATGCAATATTATTGTTGTAAATATCAGGCTTAAAAAAAAACGGCTTTCGGTAATAAGTAACTCTGATTAAGATATGGGGCTACGTTAATCGCTATTTTTTTGCTTAAATTATGGTGATTAACGTAAAGCTACTACTTTGAAGAAACTACTACTACTGCTGCTGCTGGCCTTGCCAGGGCTACTTCTTGCACAGGTCACCCAGACCATTAGAGGAAAAGTTATCGATGCGGATACCCGTCAACCCCTAATCGGAGCGCGGGTATTTGTAGATGAAGATGGGATCCAGATCGGTACCCTAACTGACGAAAATGGCCAGTATCGGCTCGAGAAAGTGCCCGTCGGTCGCCGAACTATCAAATGTACTTATAGCGGTTATCTCAACTTTTTGTCTGACCCCATTGTACTTAATAGTACTAAGGAATTGGTGGTTGAGATCAAGATGACCGAAAATATCGGGGAAACTACTACTGATGAAGTTCTGATTACAGCAAGGGATTATCCTACCAAAGCCGTCAATGAGCTGTCTGTGGTCAGTACTCGCTCCTTTAATGCCGAAGAAACCGAGCGTTATGCGGCTTCGGTCAATGACCCTGGACGAATGGCGCTTTCTTTGCCGGGCGTGCAACAAGGAAGAGATGAAACTGAAAATGATATCATTATCCGTGGTAACTCCTCTTATGGAGTGCTTTGGCGGCTAGAAGGGATTGATATTCCTAACCCTAACCATTTTGCTCGTCCCGGCACCTCGGGTGGGGGTGTGACGGTATTTAGTGCGCAATTATTGGATCGATCAGATTTTTCGACGGGTGGTATGCCCGCCGAGTATGGCAATGCGATTGCGGGTGCTTTTGATGTGCACTTTCGTAAAGGCAATATGGAGGAGCGAGAATATCGCGTCAAACTAGGTTTATTGGGTTTGGACTTTGCTACGGAAGGTCCGATTTCGAAGGGGCGTTCTTCCTATCTCGTCAACTATCGTTATTCCACTTTGAGTGTACTCAATGATTTGGGATTTAACCTGGTCGGTGAACGCGTAGATAATGACTTTCAGGACTTGTCTTTCAACCTAGCCTTCAATAGTAAGGATGGACGTTCCCAAACCACTTGGTTTGGGATAGGGGGACTCAGTCGAGAACGTTATCGCCCGGTGGCGGTGCCTTCAGAAAGGGATCCCGATCGAAACGATCATTGGGAGGACCGTGATCGGGTCAGCAACATGGGCGCTTCGGGCATAACCCATACCTATCTGGTCGACGAAAAGTCCGTGCTCAAATTGGTGGTTGCTGGTATGTATGCTCAGATCAACTATGACTCAGACACCCTAGACCTAAACGATAATCGATTTCGCTACAATACCGAGAGATATGAGGACAGTCGGATTGCAACTTCATTGAGTTATGTACGGAAATTTGATGCTAAGACCCGACTCAAGGCCGGGATCTTCTTTAACCAGATCTTCTTTTCTTTTTATAAACAAACCCTAGCTCGTAGTCCTCTCAATGATTTGACCCAAGTCGAGTTGGATCGAGCAATCTCGGTTGAAGGAGAGGGGCAGACCCAAACTTTCCAGACCTATGCGCAGCTAAGCCGTCAATTGACCGATAAACTCAAGCTCAACCTTGGAGCACATTTCCTATTTCTCAATCTCAACAAGACTTTTGAAATAGACCCAAGGATCTCCCTCCAATATGTGCCTGATCGCAAGCAGACGATCTCTTTTGCTTATGGGATTCATAGTCAAATTTTGCCCTTAGGCCAGTATTTTTACACCCAGCAAGACACCATGCCCAATGGTGAAACCATAACTAGCCTCCCCAATTTTGATCTGGAGATGATACGGTCCCATCATGCTATTGCCGCCTATAACTATTTGTTTGGCAAGAGTTTGCGAGTGGGATTGGATGTATACCTGCAGCGATTGTATCAAGTACCGGTAAGGACAGACTTGACTTCTACATTCTGGATGCTCAACAATCAAAGTGGGGTGTCGACAGATCCACTTTTCAATGGTGGCAAGGGCCTCAATTACGGTGCGAATGTGTTTTTAGAGAAGATATTCTCGGGTAATATTTTCTTCCTTCTTACTGCTTCTCGTTTTGAGTCGCAATTTGAGTTGGCCGATGGCCGCGTTTTTGATACTCGTTTTGGGACTCGTTTTGGTTCTAGTCTCACTCTCGGCAAGGAGTTTGTCTTTGAAAAGGGCTCGGTGCTGCAAGCCGGTTTCAGGACCATGTTCAACGGTGGTTTTCGCTATACGCCCATCACTCAGATAGAAAATCCAAATGAACCGGGAAGTATGATTTACGTCTCTGATCAGGAGCGAATCAACGAAGGTCAGGTAGATCCCTATTTTAGGACTGATTGCCGTATTTCATATCGCGTCAACAAACCCAAATTTGCATCGGTACTTTCGCTGGATATTCAGAATGTTTTGAATAGAAAAAATCCCCGCTCGATTAGCTGGGATGCTACGAGCGGAGACATTGTTTTCAATCGCCACGGAGGCGGATTGATACCTGTGTTAAGTTATCGGATAGATTTTTAGAGTACTTAGTAGAAAGTATTTAGTAGTCAGACCTTATTTGTAATCAATTCTCTGTACTAAATACTTTCTACTGCATACTAGATTAGTTCGCGTCGATCAATGAGCCAGAACCGCTCACTTGGCTGTTGATAGAAGGGCTACCTTTGTACTTGACAGAACC
>JBCAWW010000109.1:0-10214 GCA_038534415.1 Bacteroidota bacterium
CTGATTTCCGAAAACGCACGTAAATTATTCAATCAAACCAATCTGTTTTCTGAAGCAGAAATTGGTGCCCGCCACCAGATTTTATTAGAGAGTTACCAAAATCAACTGTCAGCAGAAGCTGATTGTCTATACGAGATGGGAACGACTCAAGTGATCCCGCTCGCTTTGGATTATCAACGGTCTCTCTTTGAAAGCATCCAATTGGCAAGTGCCGTGGGATTTAAAAACGAATCGGTCGCTACCCAGAGAAGCCTTGCTGGTAAAATTGGTAAATCGGTAAATGAGCTCTTTAGCCAGCTAGAAAGTATGAAAAAAGCCGAATCAGAGCTCTCCGCGCAGGATGTGAAAGCCAAAGCATATGCCTATGCAGAGAGTATTTTGCCTTATTTTGAGCGAATTCGTAGCGAAATAGATTTCTTGGAGCAAAACCTGCCAGATGAGAAATGGCCTTTCCCCAAGTACCGAGAATTATTGTTTTCGCGTTAGGCAAAGCCTAAATCTGTGCCCTCTCCCAAGACGCATTAGCGCCAATCTTCAGTTCCTCTTCTCCCACAAATATTTGTATTTCTTTTGCTCCTCGATTGGTGATAATTAGCTTCTGCTTATCAAGTTGAAGCCGGATGCTGCTTTGTTGCCAATGGAGTTTTATACTGTAGTTTGCCCATTCGCTAGGCAACTGAGGGTCTAGGTGTAAGATGCCGTCTCTGACGAACGCTTGCGCTATTCCATTTACCAGGGTCAAGAATGGCCCCGCTAGTGAAGGGATATCTAAACCACCGCGCTTATGAAGGATGAGGGAATTTTCTCTCTCCTTTTGGGCCGCACTCAAAAGCTGAAGGGCTTGATCAAGTTCCCGCTGTTTAGCTAAGAGTATACTATGCAAAGAATAGGACAATGGCGCTTCATGAACCGTTTTGGGACCGTAAAACTGATAATTGGTTCTTTCTACATCGGGGTCAAATGAATCTGGAAATAGGTAAAAAGCCCATAGTACATCGGCCTGTTGTAAAAAGGGAGAACGCAGTCTTCTATCTTCAGACCATTTTTGCCACAATGGCCGTGCAGAATCCGATATTTCCTGAAGCTGTACCTTATCCAGATAGCCATCTTGCTGTAAGATGAGGTTCATCTCATCGTATTGAGGCAAGTACATGCTCTCTGCAATTCGTTCCCAATTGCGTGTCTCTGCCGAAAAATCGAGATCGGTCTTGCCGATCAAACCAGCATAAAGAACGGCTTCATTTTCACGTAACCATTGTAGGACTTCAACTGCATATTTTAAGGTCCATTGACACAGATAATTTGTCAACCAATTGTTAGAAACACTGCTTTCGTATTCATTTGGGCCTGTGGTGGCGAGCAGGACGTAAACCTGCCTGCGAGGAGAATAGTTGACTCTGTCTGCAAAAAATCGAGCGATTGCGACCAATATCTCTGCTCCTTTCTCCGCTAAAAAGCTGCTGTCCCCACTGTGCTTATGAAAATGGTTGATAGCCCAGGCGATCATGCCGTTACGAAAGATCTGTTGTTGGCTCAAGCGAGCATCTTCAGCGGTCTCTCGACCATGCCAAGAGCGAGCGGGATATAGGGCTGCTCCACGCCCAAAGCCAAGTTCTGAGGCCAGTTTTTGGGCATCCGCTAGCGTATCATATCGATATTCTAAGATTTGCTGCGCAGAACGATTCTCTCCTTGCCACAGATAATAGGGGAGAAGGTAAACTTCCTGCCCCCAATCTTGCCCTTTTTGCTGTTTTAGATTGAAGGCACGACTTGCAAGTAAGTGCTTGTCCTTACCCGCCAGTTGCTTCAACTGAAATTGATTGTACAAGAAGTGTTGCTGAACTTCTTCACTTGCTTTTATACTTAAAGATTGGGCATCCCACCATTTTCGCCAAGCCTCTGCCTGCTCTGTAAGCAATAAAGTAAAGCCCTTGCTAAAGACATCACTCAAACTTTGCTGGCAATGGTGAAGCAATCTTTCGGCTGGGTATTGACCAGAGTGATGATGGGAGGTGAATTTGTATATCGTTGTCTGTGAACCTTTAGGGAGGGTCAGACTGATTTGATGTCTGATGTGGCCCGAAGGACTGTCAGTTTGAGGGTTGCAATCAAGCTTATAAGCATCTTGAAATATTGCATAACGCATCCCACTACAGACATAATCTTGATTACGTTGTAATAAGAGAAATCCCTCATTGGATTGATTTTGTCGACTTAGCTCTCGCCATGATTTTTGGAGGGGAGCTCTAAGGTCTAAACTTAGCTGCAGCCTAGCAGGAAGATTTAATGGAATAATACTATAGCGGAGACCAATCACTTCTGGCTTTTCTAGGGCACAAAAGGAGGTGCATTCAATCCTTAAGCTATGTTTATTTTGTAGTTTGACGGTAAAGCTTCTGCGGAGATTTCCTTCTCTTAAATTGAGTTGATGCTCATAGTCTTCAACCTTGGCTTTGGCTAGATCCACTTTCTCGCCATCAATCTCGAGGCCTAGCTCAGCCCAATCTACGAGGGCATAGGGGGGGAGATATGCGTTTTGACTACTCTTGCCGCTAAAACCTTCTGCAAAATAGGCCCTGCTTTGCAAGAAGCCATTGGAGAGGCCTAATAAGGTCTCTTCAATTGCGACTCGATCGGCATCAAATTGCTTGTAGCTTTTTTTCCAGGCCTCCATATTAACGTTTGATTTCAATCTCTACATTTTCGCCCTTAAAGACTACTGGAATTCGAAATATTTTCCCTGCTTCATCCAAACTGTTTACCGCTACCAAGGGGATTTTTTTGCCATTGATCTTGACCTTACTGGGAGGGGAATCAAGACCGTGAAGGGCGATCATCAAATTTTCCAGTTTGTTGTAATAAGTCTTGTCTGTATTGGCGATGGTAATCAAGAGTTTTTTACGCGAAGGGCTTGCCGAAAACTTGAGTAGTTGAAAACGTCTACTCCTCAGCGTCTCGGTGCTGATCCCGTCATCCCAAAAAAGTTGTCCAGTAGAGTTTGTTTGACTAAGGTAGTAATGTATTTCGAAGGATTTGCCGCTGATTTGGGAACTGTTTTCAACTGCTTGTGGATAGGTCGGAATGAAGGCTCCCGCTTTCACAAATAGCGGCATACTCTCCTGATTGACGCTAAACTCTTTGAAGGAAGGACCTTGCCAAAGTTCATCTGTCCAGTAATGGTACCATTGGCCAGCTGGGAGGTAGCGTTCCACGCTAGTGGCTCCTTGCTCGAAAATCGGATAAACGAGCATCTCCTTTCCCCATAAGTAGGCATTGTCTACACTCGCAGCGCTACTATCATCTGGAAAGTGATACCAAAAGGGTCTTGCTAGTGGGGAGCCTTGGGTATGGTTTTGATAGGCTAAGGTATAGTTGTAAGGCAAGAATTGATAGCGAAGTTTGATGAACTTTTTGACAACCTCTTGCGTAAATTCGTCATAAAAGATGGGTTCGGGAGCGATACCACTTGCGTCGCCATGTACCCGCATGATTGGCACAAAAGCTCCCATTTGAAGCCAGCGACGATATAGTTCTGGATCTTTGGGGCCACCCGTAAAACCGCCTAGATCAGCATGCATATAGGCAAGACCGTTTAGACTGGCTCCCAACATGATCATCGGCTGCGCCCGGAACGCATCCCAAGAGCGGCTTACATCGCCGGACCAAGGGAAAGTGGCATATCGTTGCATACCTGCATAACCAGCGCGAGTCAAATTGAAGAAACGCTGATCGGCATTGTAGTATTGATGTTGCTCGTAAAGGGCCTTCGACCAGTAGGAGCCATATATATTATGAATCTCTTCCGCCTTGCCCAATTCATGCCGCATTTTGTGGGGATGATTCTCGGGCTCTCCAGAATCACTCCACCATCCTGCTATCCCTTTGTCAATTTGTCTTTGGTAGTAGGGCCAGAGCCAGTCTTTTGCCTCGGCTTGGGTAATGTCTAAAATCGCAGCAGGGCCCGCCCAAAAATCTGGAATCTTAAG
Source organism: Bacteroidota bacterium (assembly GCA_038534415.1). GTDB lineage: Bacteria > Bacteroidota > Bacteroidia > J057 > J057 > JBCAWW01. The sequence goes on from JBCAWW010000109.1 coordinate 3,987, forward strand.
GCTAAGGCCATTTTCATCTTTGCCAAATAAGCCTTTCTCCGCGAGGCTTTCGTAATGCTCAGTCCCTTCTACAAAGTAGGTTTCTGTGATAAGGATGGTTTTGATGCCCTGTTTGTCAAATTGGGAGATCATGCCTTCAGGATCGGGAAAAGCTTTGCGGTCCCACTTCAAGTCCCCCATCCGTGCTTTGCCCCCAAACCAATACAAATCCATTAAGGTTGCGTCTAGCGGGAAACCTGCCGTCTTTGTTTTATTGACGATATCTATAGCTTCTGCTTGGGTTTTATAGCCAAAGCGTGATTGGATATAGCCTAAGGCCCAACGAGGAGGCATGGGCTGCCTGCCCGTAAGTCGAGTATACTCGGCGAGTAGATAAGCGGGGCGTTCATCGAAGATGAAAAAAGTAGAAAGAACACTATCCTTGACTCCAAACTCCAAAACCTCAGTATCACTCTGACCGATGTCAAAATATCCTCTCCGGTAACTGTCAAAAAAGAGTCCATAGCCTTTGTCAGAAAGCAAAAAAGGGATACTGATATTGAGATCGTCTTCGCCTAGGGTGTAGCCGTAGGAAGCCGTATTATAGGCATATAATCTCTGACCTCTGCGATTGATCGGTAAGGCTCGGGAGCCAGAGCCAAAGATTTGCTCAGAAGGTGCTAGCTGAGAGCGAATGCCTGTGAGAGCCCCGATTTGTGGATCGCTCATATCATAGAAAAAACCTCTTTCTGATTCCCAGAGTACCTCTTTACCATTACTTAGACTGAGCTTAAAAGGCTCACGGTCGATGATGAGCTGGTATTGCTTGGAGAGGGGAATATGAATAGGCTTGGTGCCATAAGGATCAAATGAATGGGTAAATACTTCAGGAGCGGCAATTATGGCTTCAGAAATGGGAATTTGTGTAAAACCAGAGGGGTAGTAAACCATCTGCAATGAGCGTTCTCCGAAGGAGCGTAACAAAATGGCCTGCTCACCAGCGCCTAGCAAAATACTCCCATCTCTAAAAGACTTGATACTCTCGAGACGGGTCATAAAGAGGGCATTGGCGGCACTGGCTTTTTCGAGCGGACCATGCTCAAGGACTTCTAATTGGGGATAATAAATATCAGATTCTCCAATTTGCTTAGCGACAAGTGAACCATTTTGGTTGCGGAATACAAAAGAGAGTTGGAGTAGGGGATCAGTAGGCGGTACCCCATAAAAACTGCGAATATGAAATTTGATTTGATAGAGGTCTGTACCGATTTTTTTCATCCGCATACGGGCATCATCGGTTCCCCATTCTCCTTGGACATAACGCCATCCACTTGGATCTTCAGCTGTCCCAATGATAAGGCCGGTATGCATATATACAGGACCTCGATGGCCTTTGAGGGCCCGATTGCCTTGACTCGCGTCAAAAATAATCGATACTGTATCGTCAACTGTAGGCGAGGCCGGGTTTACGCGGACAATTTGTCCTTGCAGGAAGGATAGACAATAAACGAACAGAAAGCCTAGTAAAAGCCTTCGGGTAGTGTGGTTCATAGGGAAAGTAGCGGTATAGATAGGCTTCTGCCTGAATCAAAGGTAGAAAAAAAGCGAAAGTGACCGAAATCACAGCATGAGAAAAAAATCCTGCTTTATATTGCTATAGTTAGCAAAAGAAAGAGAAAAAGATATGCTAGATTTTTTAAAAAACATTTTAGGGAGTGGACCCAAGGTCGATATCGGCGAATGGATCCAAAATGGGGCGGTGATCATTGATGTTCGCACGCCAAGAGAATTTAAAGGTGGGCACGTAAAAGGCTCGCAAAACATCCCTCTCAATGAGATTGGGGGCAAAATCGAAAAGATCAAAAAGATGAATAAGGCAGTTATCACTTGCTGCGCCTCTGGAGCGAGAAGTGGTTCTGCAGCCTCAAAGTTAAGGGCGGCCGGAATTGAAGCGGTCAATGGAGGCCCTTGGCATAAAGTAGAGCAGTATCTCTGAAAAATAATTGTGATTACAACAAATAGCGTGTTTCTAGTAATAGGAACGCGCTATTTTCTATTCCTCATACTATAGAGTTAGGGTCAATCGTATTTTTTTTGTAATGATAGATAGAGGGAAATCCAGAAAATGCTATTTTTGAATCTTAGCGAATCTTCAGTTCAACGGTTCGTAACCAATCCTTACAATGAAGTACCACTCAACACTCACTATTACAGTACGAATTTGGGCTCTTTTGGGCTTAATTGCGGCCTTGCCACTGGCTAACCAAGCTCAGGTGACGAATTTTCCTTATTTCGAAAATTTTGATGGGCTGACTACCAACCCTTGGGTGCCCAATACGGGCGGCATCAATGGCTGGACCTTAGGCACTCCTGCCAAAACCGTCATTAACACGGCTTTTTCAGCACCAAACTCTTGGATGACAGGAACGACAAACGGTAATTATGCTGGCAATAGCAGTTCCTATATCGAAAGTCCGGTCCTCGATTTTACCAATCTAAATCGACCTGCGATTTCGTTTATGGCTTATTGGGAAACCGAATATAGCTGGGATGGAGCTTCCTTTTCTGTTTCTACAGATGGAGGGATGACTTTCAATACTGTTGGATCCGTGTTTGATCAGGTTAATTGGTATAATGACAATACCATCAATGGGGGTCAATTTGGCGGACCTTGTAACTCCGGCCTAGGATGGACAGGTACCGCCGCTGATGGAGCCGGTAGCCAAGGTTGGGTCAATGTCCAGCACGAACTCAATGGCCTTGGGGGCCAAGCTGATGTACGGATTCGATTTTGCTTTGCTTCTGACTTCTCTACCAATCTGGACGGTTTCGCTTTTGACAATATTATTATCAGTGATCTTCCCAATATTGAGCTTGGGGGAGACACCATTCTTTGCTTTGCCGATACATTGATTCTCAATATGTGTGCTCCTCAAGGAATTGATTACTCATGGAATACCAACAATCCCTTTGATACCCTTTGTACCCTGACCGTGGTTAACTCAGGGATTTATATCGCAACAGTAGAAGATTCATTAGGCTTTAAGACTAAGGATACGATCCAAGTTACTGTTTCCCCTACATTTGTCAATCTAGGGCCAGATATTGTGATTTGTCCAGGTGATACTTTGACCCTCAATGCCATGAATTCCTCCGCCAACCATTTGTGGCTCCCCAATAACGATACTACCCAAATGTTAGATGTTACTACTGCCGGAACCTATACCGCCATCGTCTCGGATAATTTGGGATGTGTGGAAATAGACTCCATAAATATAGCGGTGGATGTAATACCGGTGGTGGATCTGGGCAATGATACGACCATATGTATTGGGGAATCCATAGTACTGGATGCGGGTTCTGGTAATCCAGGTACTACTTATCAATGGAACTTCTCGGGGCAATCCACTACCCAGACTGTATTTGTCTCGGCACCGGGAGAATATTCCGTCCTGGTGACGACCGCTGCGGGCTGTCTCGAAACAGATACTATGCAATTGGTCGTAGAACTATCTCCTGTAGTAGACCTCGGCCCAGACAGGGTAGAATGTGGTACTTACCTACTGGATGCCCTGAATCCTGGGAGTTCTTATCTCTGGAATACAGGGGATATGACCCAAACGATTACGACTCCATTTCCCGGTACTTACTGGGTGGAAGTAACCAATGCGGCCAATTGTGTGGGCTACGATACGGTTACGATTACCTCTGGTCAGGTGCCACAAGTTGATGTCGGCCCCGACCAAGTGATTTGCAATGGTTCTACGGTAACGCTTGATGCTGGTAATCCCGGACAGCAATACTTCTGGTCCAATGGGGCGACTACTCAAAGCATTACGGTCAGTACACCTGGCAATTATTCTGTCGTAGTAACCACTGGAGATAATTGTGAAGCAACGGATAGTGTGGAGGTGATTCTTTCTCCACTTACCGTCAATCTAGGACCTGATTTGACGATTTGTGATGGGGTTCCAATTACATTGAACGCAGGATCTTTTGGAGAAACCTATACCTGGAGTACTACTGAAACTACTCAAATGATTACTGTTTCTACGGGGGGTACCTACTCGGTAACGGTAGAAGATAGCACTGGCTGTGTTGCCACGGATGATATCGTCATTGCTGCCCAACCAGACTTCACCGCAAGTATCATGATCGATGATAGTGTTGATCTCTATGAAAGCACCCAGTTTTTTGATCAGAGTACTGGTAATCCGAGCAGCTGGACTTGGACTTTTGGCGATGGAAACTCTTCGACTCAACAAAATCCAACCTATACTTATCAAGCATTAGGAACCTTTGAAGTCTGTATGACGGCAACGGATGGAGTTTGTACCAATACCGTTTGTGATTCAATCAAGGTGGGCATTTTTATTGTCGAAAGCATCGAAGATGAGCTGGGCTTAGAACTTGAGCTGTTTCCGAATCCGAACCAAGGTAGTTTTCAAGTAAATCTAGAGTTGCCTAAGGCCCATGATTTAGCCTTAAGTATCTATGACTTAAATGGTAAGGTGGTCCTTGAAAAGGAGCTAGGTACAGTTCGTCAATATCAAGAACAATTTAATCTCCCTAATCTTAGCGAAGGAATTTACTTCCTCAAGCTGAATGTAGACGGTTCTTCCGTTTATCGTAAGCTCTTGATAGAATAGGGAACTTTTATATCTTTGTCGGGCGCGTCAGTACATTCTTGTGTTGACGCGCCTTTCCGTACAAAATAATTTATGTTGCCTCGCCCTCCTCAATTTTGGCAGCAATGAGAAACGAAGTCCACGTATTTGCCCCTGCTAGTGTCGCCAATGTCGCCTGTGGTTTTGATACCCTTGGTTTTGCCATTCAAAGACCCGGAGACGATGTGATTGTCCGTTTTGGAGATAAGCCTGGGCTAACGATCACCGCTATTACAGGGGATGATGGCAAACTCCCTTTAGAACCAGAAAAAAATACTGCCGGCGTTTCTGCCCTTGCTTTGATGGAGCACCTAGGCGTAGTGCAAGGCATCGAGATGGAAATCCATAAAGGAATTCCGATTGGGAGTGGCTTGGGGTCTTCTGCTTGTAGTGCAGTTGCTGGTGCCTTGGCCATCAATGAACTGATGGGACGTCCCCTCAGTAAAAAAGAGTTGCTGCCATTTGCCCTGAAAGGTGAAGCACTGGCCAGTGGAGGCGCGATTCATGCCGATAATGTCGGCCCCTGTTTGCTCGGTGGGATGGTGTTGGTGCGTAGTAATCATGATTTGGATACAGTCAACATTCCTACGCCATCAGAGCTGTATGCTGCTGTCGTCTTGCCTGCACTAGAAATTTTGACGGTAGAAGCTCGTAATATTCTGCGTACTGAAATCCCGATGAAGGATGCTACCACTCAATGGGGAAATCTGGGCGGCATGATTGCGGGTTTGATGCAGGCTGACTATGGTCTGATTAGCCGTTCTTGCCAAGATGCCATTGCAGAGCCTTATCGATCCAAGCTGATCCCTGGCTTTTATCAGGTCAAGCAAGCTGCGCTTAACGCTGGTGCTCTTGGTTGTAGTATTTCTGGGGCAGGCCCAGCGATCTTCGCACTTTGCCAAGGAGATGAAGCAGCCTTTCAGGTGGCTATCGCGATGCAGCAAGCTTTTCTTGACAATGATATTCAGTCTGAGCGCTTTGTGAGCACAGTCAACACCCACGGTGCTGTTCGCATCAAATAAGCTATTGCTTTACATATTCTCCGTAAAACCAATTTTTGGGCCCTTGGTCGGGATCATCCCCACCATAATATCCCCAGCCCAATATACTGTAGGTATCAGCTTGTACTTTCTCAAAAAAATACTCGATTTTCAATGGATTGCGCAGATCACGCTCCCAAATGATAATCTGTGGTTCACGCGTGATACCCGTATGTACCACCTGTTCGTCAGCTTTATTGACAACGCAAAAGAGACTGTCTCCAATCACCACATTAAAGCCGCTACTTTCAATTTTTTGCTTTTGTCCCGTGCCATCAACATAGGTGTCGATGATTTTTACCGTTTGCCGAAAAGGCGAAACCGATTCATAAAACTGCTCTACATCTATTCGCATGCTTTCTTTAAAAGGTCCTTCCAGCAAATAGGCCGGGTCTTCAATACGGGGCTGAGCTTCGTGATTATTGAGTCCACTCGTATCAGCAAAAATTCGGAATACTCCTTTCCAGAGGCAGTCCCAGAAGCTTCGCCCAAGTTGTCTTATGTTTTTGCCCCCTGGGTCTGACATTGGAAAGGAGTATTCC
>JBCAWW010000110.1:0-10203 GCA_038534415.1 Bacteroidota bacterium
CTGCATTTCTCCGTCCACAATTTTACCAAAATGTCTTTCTTTTTTATGTGTGCAAATAGTTACGAACTATGCTCCTTCTGCACCATAGTCATAAAATTGAAGTCGAAAGGACTTCTTGCTTTCTCTTGGAATGGACATTAATCAAAAAAATGTAGCGGCGTATTGCATACGCCGCTATTGGTTAATTTCTATCTAATTCGCGATTTCAAATCTTCGACTCGTTCGAGGACTTCTTCTCGCGGCATATCTCGATAACGTGGCGGTAAGAGTTCCTTAGAAGTACACTCTAAGACTGCCGAGTAGGTCATCAATTCGATTTCTTCGGGATAGGTCGGTGGGAGGAAATCATTAAAGACCTGAGCGATAATATCAAAGTTGACTTTGTCGAGGCCGAGACTGGCGGCTTTAAATTTGGCGCGGGTCAAGGCCGCCTCCATATCTGCACCAGAACGTACTGACATATCTTCAAAAAACTCTTCGTCAAACTCGTCTAGGTCTAGGTATTTGAGCCCGGTCTTGCCGGTCATTACCTTGAGGAGCTCTTTTTTCTCCTCTATGGTATCTGGATAGAAGAGGCCAATATGCTCCTCTGCTCTACCCTGACGCTTAAAGTCAACCGGCATGAGGTCCGGACGTGCAGTAACGAGAAACCATACGATACGTCCTCTATTGTCAGTATCACTCATAAATGAGGCTAGCATCGAGAAAATACGGTTGTTGACTCCGCTACCTCCTCCGGAGGAACGATTGCCCAGATAGGCGTCCGCCTCATCAATCATTACGGCTACCGGAGCCATGGCTTTGAGGATCTTTAATACCTTTTGCAGATTGCCCTCAGACTGCCCGACATACATACCGCGGAAGTTTTTGAGCAATACCATCGGTACGCCGATATCATTGGCAAAGCAACGGATCATGAAGGTCTTACCCGTACCTACGGGTCCAGAAACCAAATACCCCATCGGCATCACATCAGAGCGGCCAGACTTCAAGGCGCGAGAGGCATCCATGAGGTGCTTCTTGGCTTGGGCGTGTCCCGCCACATCTTTGAGACTAAAGTTCGTTTCGACAAACTCCAACAGACCACCGGCTTCGCCCTCGATCATCTCCTTTTTCTTGGCAGTAAGTTCTGCATTGGTAAAAGGAGTTTCATTTTTGGCCGCCTCAGACATGATCGTATTGAGGTGAACCAAGCCTAGACCCGCCGTATTTTTGGCGAGGATCTCGGGCGTCATCTCAAAATATTTGTTCGCGCCTTCGTTTTGAGCGAAGAAGTACTCAATAAACTGGAAGCGGTTTTCTTCGTCTGGATAAGGCAGGTTGATGTCATGCGTATAGGGGTTACGCACGTATTGGTCGTCGAGGTCGCTGATGTTTTCAGCTAGGACGACTACCATCATATCTGCATTGAGGAAGGTTTCCTCACGCGCCCATTTTTGCAAAAAGATCAATACCTGCTGCTCCTCTGGACGCAAGCCTCCTTTGTCCGTCATGGGGATCAAGGTCTCGATATGGTCGATCATCAAAGCAATCGATTTACCATCTTCGAGCTGAGCTTCGAGCTTAGCGATCCGCTGCTCTAGCTTTTTCTTGTTGGGGCCATTTTTGTCCTCACCAAAGTCGGGTAGAGTCATTCGCATGAAGCGATCGATGACATCTTCGCCTTCTTCTGGTTTTTCGTCTCCACGAGAATTGAGCTTCTTTTGGAGATGTTTGACCAAATAGCGAAGGAGGTTTTGGTTAAGGGTTACGTCAAAATATTTGTCCAGCGCATAAAATGCTTTGCGCGGCTCTGGTAATAATTGAAACTCAGCCCCACCCGAAAGCTCTGTCAGCATATCGAGAGTGGAGAGTACTTCTTTACGCATCTGACTTTCACCGCCAAAACGAGTATCGTCTTGAAAACGGACACCAGCTGCACGGTCGTACTGGACGACTATATCTTTGCCTTTAAATAATTCTTGATTGATAAACTCTCTCACCTTGTAATAGGTGATATTGCCGTCTCGCTCGACCCGGACATAATCATTGATGTTGCCGTGGATGATAAATTGGGAGACGTTCTCGGAGAGGTATTTACGTTTAACTTCATAAACCCATTCGGGCACTTTTACCTTGGGGGCGCTTTGTGTTTCTGTCGACATATGTTAGATTGAATAAAATCCTAGTTTAAGACCCATTTACCCGCATAAGCGTGACAAGCGATCTTGCTCTAAGATAGTAAATGTTTTAAAGCATCCTCGTGCGTAAATAGGAAAAGCACCCAAGATCAACCGAACTAGCACAGGTATCGACCGATTAAACAAGTTTGGAGGGCAGAAAGGTTTTGATTTTGTAATTTTACCCTACACTGAACTCGTGTAGAATCCAAATATGGCAGGAAATGCTCCTATGCCGTCTTTCCTACTGGCTTGTACTAATCAAGCGAGTGACGGCAAACATGCGAACGAAGCAGTTACAGAATCTGAAAAGATCGCTTCACTCCTCCTCCCTTTCGAACAAAATAAGGGCGGCAACATCGTGGAAGCGAGATATGGATCTCGTCGCTACTTCACGGACGTAATTACCCAGAAAAAACATAAAAACTCCGTCGAACTCGTCCACATCCTCAGTGGTAACGAAGAAGAAGCGGTTTTACGTTTTCGTACCCGCTCTGGTGAGAGTATGCTCTCCGCGGCAGAATTGGCAAAGTCTTTACGCTCCTTCCCCAATCTAAAACTGATTATTCTTTCAGGAGAAATTCATCCTGACTATAGTGAGAAGCTAGTTAGTTCTGGTACAGCTCCTGTTTTGTTTTTCCCTTCGGGAGAACGCTCAGCCTCCGTTTTGTTTTATGATGCCCTGCTCGACGGTGCTTCCGTCATCGAGGCATATCAGCGCATGGCCAAGCAATATGGCAAACCATTTGTTGACCATCATCGCATCTTAGCGCCTAGTCGACAAGGTTGGCTTTGGTCCGAAGAAACCGCCAAGCCATGTGGTATCTGGCTCGACCAAGGAGTAGAGAGCTTTATCAATTATCATTTGATTGATAGTAGCAAGATTCCTGCGGAGGAACGCATACCCCTCAACTTTGTCAAGCCAACGCCCAAAAAGGAAGCTAGCAAAACCAAAAATCAGCGTAAGCCTAAGCCTGCCCAACGACCAAAACGTAAAAAAGAAATACAAACGAGCGAAGCCAAGGCTTCGCCTAAACCAGCCCAACGACCTCGTCCGGCTGATGTAGAAAATCGCCGAGAATCCGTTAGAGCCCAACACGAACGGCTCAATCCAGATCCTGAAGAGCAGCAAAACAGCAAAAAACGCTGGCTATGGATCGCCCTAGCCGTTTTTAGCCTAGGACTGGGACTATTTTTATCCTACCCCCAATGGCAATCTTGGTTTGGTGGCACCGAACAGGCCTGCCTCTTTCCAGAGGATGATGAGTATCATGTATTGATTCTCCCTTTCTCTAATCAGGAAAACTGCGTTGACGAATCTATCGAAAAGCGTCAATTGCTCATCCAACAACTGGAGGCCATCCAACAAAAAGGCTTTCGCTTTAATTCTCGCTTCTACGATCTCCGCGCTTGTGAGCATACCGGAAGCGCCCTCAGCCTTATGGCCGAAAATTGTGATGCAAATCTAGTGCTTTGGGCATATCCCGAAGATCATGATCATACCGGAGAAAAGATGTTGACCTTTGAGTTCATCGCCGATGAAAGTCAAGCGCCCAATCCTTTTATCTCCGCCAACATTCAGATTCCTTTTTACGAAGCCCGCGGCGAACTTTTGAGTCAGCCCGTGGAAAACGTACTTTTTTGGGCACTTGCCCAAAAAAGCCTGCGCGAAAAAAGATACCAAGAAGCCATCGATGAGTACCAACGCATCGAAACTTCTGACGGTCCTTTGCAGACACTACTAATGTCTCAAATGGCCCAAGCGTATCGTCTAGATGGCAATTATGATGAAGCCAGACGTATCTACGATGAGTTGGTCATCCTGCACCCCGAAGAAAATCGCTACCTCTACGAGCGCGCCAACTTATTGACCAAACTAGGCGTCTACGACTCGGCTCTCTATGACTATGGCATGGTGCTCGATGCCGAGCCTGACAATGTCAATGCCTTGATTAGCCGCGGCGTACTTTATCGCGAACAAGGCGATTACCAGTCAGCACTCAGTGATTTCAATCAAGTACTCAAAACCAATCCGGATTTCTCTCCGGTATATTGTAGCCGTGCAGAGGTTTATGAAGCTTTGAAACAATATACTCCTGCTTTGGCGGACTACAACCAAGCACTGCGAGTATCGCCAGACTATGTAGGTGCATTATATGGCAGAGCTCGTCTAAAGCACAAAATTGGGCGTAAGCAAGAAGCCCTAACTGATATCAGCCGTGCTCTAGAACTAGAGCCCGATTATACTGATGCACTCCTGTTTCAAGGTGATATCTTATTAGATGATCGTGAGTACAATGATGCTTTGGTAGCTTATACCCAGGTATTGACCAATTATAAATCAGCCAGAGCCTTCTATAAACGTGGGCATGTTTACCGCCTACTGCGGGAATACCAAACGGCCATCGAAGATTTACGCAATGCTACCAAACAAGATCCTACTCTCGCTATCGCTTGGAGAGAGTTAGGCTTGGCCCATGCCGGTTTAGAGCAAGAGTACGAGGCATTCGAATTTTTGGACAAAGCTATCCAATTAGCGCCTACTGATGCCGAAAGCTATTACGTAAGAGCGGATCTATTCAATAAGCTCGACCGAGAGGAAGAAGCCTTAGCTGACTACAAAAAAGCACTTACGATTCGTCCGCGCAATGCCGTAGCCCATTACAAGCAAGGTGAACTGTTTTTCAAACAGGAAAAATATTCTCAAGCCTTAGAGGCGATCAATCAAGCACTCAGGCTCAATCCACAGCAAGCCAACGCATTGGTGGTACGAGGCAAGGTTTACCAAGCACTCAACAATCCAGCGCAAGCGCTCAAAGATTGGAAGCAAGCCTTGAGATTGGATCCAAAGCAAGCTGAAGCCTATTATCTCCAAGGCGCTTATCAGCTCAAGCAGGGAAGATTGAGTACCGCTCGCGGCAATCTCGACCGCGCCATCCAACTCAATACCGATGCTTATGAAGCCTATGTCCTCAGAGCAGAGCTTTACAGCGAGGAAAAAGATTATATCCGCGCCTTGGAACTATACTCTGAAGCCTTACGCATCAATCCTAAGCAACCAGAAGTATATTATATCCGCGCCAAATATCACCTCAAACTCCAACAAAACGCGAGGGCATTAGCGGATTACAATCAAGCGATCAGCCTTTCTCCACCAGAAGATGTCAACATCTATCTGCAAAGAGCAGTCGCAGCCTCTCAGCTCAAAGCCCCCGATTACAATAGCGCTTTGATTGATTTGAGCAAGGTGATCCGTACTTATCCAGATTCCTTTAGAGCCTACTGTGTGCGCGCTTTGCTCTACCAGCAAATGGGCCGCCCGAGCAAAGCTTCAGAAGATATCAAGCAGGCCATCAAAGTCGGCAGAAATGACGCGATGCCTTATGTCTACAAAGGCATTTTGCAAGAACGTTTGGGAGAAGATACTTCCGCCATCGTAGCCTATACGCGAGCCATCTTTTTAGATGACGATTATGCCGAGGCTTATATCCGTCGTGGCAACCTGCTTTCGCGTCGCGAACAGTACAATGTAGCCTTGGACGATCTCAACTTTGCCTTGAAACTAGATCCTACTCAGGCTGATGCTTATATGCACCGCGGTGATCTGTTTCGCCGCATCGGACGCTATCGTCAAGCGATTGATGATTATTCTCAGGCTTTGCGCTATGCTCCGGGCAAGGACGAAGCCTACTACAAAAGAGGGCGCATCTACGCACTCAATGACGAAAACGAACTCGCCATTGATGACATTAAGCGTTCCTTGGAAATCAATCCTGATATTGGGATTCGTTATGCGCAGCTTGCCAAAATCTACGCGCGCATGGGACAACGCGATCTCATGTACGAGTACTTACAACTTTCATTGGAAAGAGATTTTCCAGCCGTAGAGTTGCGCACCGAGCCAAGTTTCAAACCTTATCAGCACGAGAGTCGCTTCAAGGAGTTGCAGAGAGCCTTTGATTAGGCTTACTGCTGCGCAGAACGATTAGCTCTATATCCGGGATATCGTTTCATGATTTCGGGACGACCTTTTTGTGATTCTCAGCCAAGGGCATTAAAGAAATCCGTCATTCCGGAATGCGAGTTTAAGCGCATATCCGGAATCTTCGACATTAGGTCTGCTTCGCAGAACGATTCCCCCTTTTATGCTTTCGAGAGAAGCGTTCCGCTTAGCGGCATAGCTATCGGGAGCAAAAAAACTACTCTCCCAACTTCTCCAACAAAAAATCAGCGCGATAATGGGCGTAGGGAAAATGCTCAGGCTGCTCCAAACGCTGCACCTTTAAACCTAAAGGAATTGCCATCGCTTCAATTTCGTCAAGGGACCAAAATCGCCCCATTAGACTTTTGCCCCAACGGAGCTTCAAGGCATATTTCCAGCGATCCAATTGCTTAGGATAAAATACGCCAAGCTTTTCCCGCTCAGGTACGTCCCCCAATAATATTCGGCCTCCGGGTTTTAACAATTTTGCCATCTGCTCTATACAAGCGCTGGCTTGAGCCTCAGTCTCTAAATATTGAAAGGAAAAATAAAGCGCAATATGATCGAAGGGCCCACTCAATTGTGCCTCTAGATTAGTAGCGTCCGCCACCAAAAATTGAAGTTTTTCTTGCTGGTTTTTTTGCGCTAGCTTGATTTGTGCTGCGCTCAGGTCTACCCCAGTGATTTGCCCACAATGAGGCAATAGTTTTTGGGTCAAAAGCCCATTGCCACAGCATACATCCAATAAATGATCGCTGGGCTTTAGTTGGAGTACACTCGCGATGCGAGCAGCAGTTTCCGCCAAAGTCTGCTCCCCCAATGGGCCTTTCCCCCCTACCCTTGCGACCTGTTGGTAGGGATCCTGAGCCTCTGCGGCCTGGTCCCAATGTGCTTTCCAATCCATCTTAGCCTTGGCTAGGCTTCAAAGCCGGAGCAAATACTTCCTGTACATTGAGCGCAGTTTGCTTGGCTACGGCCTCAACAGTCGTATCAAATAGTTCGGCGACTTTTTGCCCGACGTATTTGGTATAACTACTCTCATTGCGGCGAGGCTTGTCTTTGCGATGGGGCTCGGGTGGTAAGTAGGGACTATCCGTTTCCAAGACTATGCTCGACAAAGGCAATTGAGCCACGACCGCTTGGACGTCTTTGCGATAAGTGACAATCCCGCCAATACCCAATTTGAAGTTACCAAATTCCAAAATCTGCTGGGCCTGCTCAATCGTACCGTCAAAACAGTGAAAAATCCCTCTTAATGACTGATCGTGATTTTTGGCAATCATGGCGATCGTTTCGTCCACGGCGGCTCTGGCATGCAGGATGATGGGCAAATCATAGGCTTTGGCCCATTCGATCTGTACTTGCAAGGCAGCTTGCTGCAGTGCCAAAGTTGTCTGATCCCAATAGAGATCCAAACCCGTTTCACCGATGCCGACGTATTGGACTGCGTCATCCTCTAGGTGCTTTTTCATCTGTCCCAGAACGCTTTCATAGTCCTCCTGTACGCTGCAAGGATGGAGGCCCATCATAGGGAGAAAAAAGTTCGGCGACTGAGCCGTCAAACTCAGCATAGGCTCGATAGACGCTAAGTCGATATTGGGCAGATAAACCGCTTCCAATACTGCTTTGGCGCGAGCGATGACTTCGGCCTGATCTCGATCAAATTTTGAGCTATATAGGTGGGAGTGAGTATCTATCAGTTTCATAATCGATTGAGCAAATCGTCTTTTTTGGATTCATACTCTAGCATCGAAAGCTTACCGTCATTGTAGCGTTCGTAGAGCATGTCGATAGTACGCATGATTTCGTCTCGAAGGTTCAACCAATCGAGCTCTGTGGTGCTATATTCTGCGTACTTTTCGGTTTTTTTGATGGCGGCCTCGGATTTGGGGTCAAAGCGAGCGATTGCTTCTAAGACTCGTTTCACGGTCTTAGCGACCTGATCGCTTTTGACCTTGAATTCATGAGGCACCAACTGGGTCTGCTGATTGGCAAAGACCACCAAAGTACTGCCTTTGGCCTGGACCTCTTTGACATCTTCAAGATTGAACACACCATCGGGATAGTAGCAGCGATCCTCGGTCAAAATCACTTGACCGCCACTCAAAAATCCAGAAAACAAATGCAAAGCAATCACATCATTAGGACTGGCAATTTGCTTATTGCTCAGCAGGATTTTCCCTAGCTTGACCGCCGGTAGTTTAGGCGAGACATAAAGGCCGTTTTTTTCGTCTTGAGGAAATTTTTCCTTGATCAGTTCTCGGTAGGTCCGCATGCAAATGAATTTCTATACCACAAAGGTACAAATTGAGGGCCTTTCTTTTTCACTGAGGCAAACATTCATCTAAGTGAGGGGTTTTTCAGTCTATCATGCCCAATACTTTACGCTTGATCCTCGGCGATCAACTCAATGCTGCTCACTCATGGTTTGAGACTGTAGATGATGACGTACTCTATCTCATGATGGAAATGCGGCAGGAGACCGATTATGTCCAACATCACATCCAAAAAGTAGTGGCTTTTTTTGCCGCTATGCGCTCCTTTTGTGAAGATCGGCAGGCCGAAGGGCACCGCTTTCTCTACCTCAAGCTAGATGCTCCTGACAACCAACAAGAATTAGGCAGCAACCTACAAAATGTCATCGCGCAACACTCGATCGAACAATGGGAGTACCAACTGCCAGATGAGTACCGACTCGATGAGCAATTGCGCGATCTAGGCGAAGGCCTTGGCTTAGCGTTCCGCGCGGCGGATACCGAACACTTCCTGACCCAAAGAGGAGACTTAGGGGCGATGTTTGCGGGCAAAAAGACCTACCTCATGGAGTCCTTTTATCGGCGCATGCGCAAGCAGTATGATATTTTGATGGTCGATGAGAAGACACCCTTCGGGGAACGCTGGAACTTTGACGCGGATAATCGCAATCGTTATGATGGAGCGGTACCCGTACCGGAAGAAGATTGGCCCGTCAGGAGTGATCAGCGAGAAATATTGGACATGATCGAAGCAGCAGCGGTCGCGACCATAGGGACGATAAAAGCGGAGGCCTTTATTTGGCCGATAAGCAGGAAGGAAGCAGAGCAAGCTTTGGATTTTTTTGTTCGGCGCTGCCTGCCTCAATTTGGCACCTATCAAGACGCCATGAGCAAGGAGCATTGGGCGCTTTTTCATTCGCGGCTCTCCTTTGCGATGAATGCCAAAATCCTGCATCCTTTAGAGGTGGTCCAAGCCGCAATCGATCATTGGGAGAAGCATCAAGATTTGGTAAGCCTCGCCCAATTAGAAGGTTTTGTGCGACAGATCATTGGTTGGCGGGAGTATATGCGTGGGGTTTATTGGGCACATATGCCCAGCTACGCTGAGGAAAACTACTTTGGACACGACCGCAAACTACCCGATTACTTTTGGACGGGTGAAACCAAAATGGCTTGCGTGCGGCATGCCGTAAGCCAGTCGCTCACTTACGCCTATGCCCATCATATCCAGAGACTCATGGTCACGGGAAATTTTGCGCTGCTGACGGGCATCTCACCCGACGAACTCGATCAATGGTATCTCGGTATCTATATCGACGCCATCGAATGGGTCGAAATCACCAATACGCGCGGCATGAGTCAGTTTGCCGATGGGGGCAAAGTGGGGACCAAACCCTATGTCTCCAGTGCCAATTATATCGATAAGATGAGCGATTATTGTAAGGGGTGTCATTACAATAAGAAGCTACGCCACGGCGAGAAGGCCTGTCCGTTCAATAGTTTGTATTGGCATTTTTATGACCGCAATGAGGACAAACTCGCCCGTAATCCGCGGATTGGTTTTGCCTATCGCACCCTCAATCGTATGAAGTCCGAAGAAAAAGAAAAGACGCTTTTACAGGCGGAGCAGTATTTGGCGGGGATTGAGGATTTATGATCCTTCGAGCTCCTCTTGGGCTTGCTAGACTAAGCTAAGCGTTCTGCGTCCCGATTTCGGAATCGCATTCGCATCAAGCTAAGTTTTTTTAGTGAGAGGAGGGAATTTCCGCTGTACGGAACGATTTTCTCTCAAGATCCCGCATCGCAT
>JBCAWW010000111.1:0-10134 GCA_038534415.1 Bacteroidota bacterium
GTTTATGGAACTCGGCCTGGCCTTCATGCCAGTCAATGTCAATCTAAGCTATAGCAACCCTGCCAACTTAGGAGATGTACTTGATATTGAAACCGTCATTGACCGTATCGGTGAAAAAAGTATCACCCTCGCTCAAAAAATCAATATGCGTGATTCGGGAGAACTGATTGTCAGTGGTGAGGTAACCTTCGTGGTCAAGGATATGCAAAAAGGGGTAGCCGTTCCCGTAAAGGGAAGACTACTAGATATGTTTTTAAGAGACTTAGACTCTTAGACTAAAACCCCACTCTTCCCTGCTTACCGCCTTCCAATAGGCTATCATTACCTTCCGCAAACTCTACTACATCTGAGGCTTCTAGGGTTTTTAGGAGTGCCTCCGAACGCTCAGTCGGGTCCAGAGTGGCTAGTCTGAGATGTTGGTTTTTGATTGCCTTCTCGATCACCTTACGGACAGCCCTTGCATTCCCAAAAAATTGATTTTTGGTTCGATGCAAATAGTCAAAGTAGCCCGTCAAAGAATGCTCGGCTTCTGTTTGCATCACGATTTCTTCCCGCGCAAGCATCATCCGAGCGATACTCAATAATTCAGTGGCATTGTAATCGGGAAACTTCAACTTACGATCGAAGCGACTCCTTAGACCAGGATTCGCTTCCAAAAACTGCTGCATATTTTTGGGATAGCCCACTGCGATGACGACCAGCTCACCGCGCAAATCTTCCATTCGCTTCAAAATGGTCTCCACCGCTTCGCGCCCAAAATCACTAGGACCTCCCTGAGTCAATGAATATGCTTCATCGATAAAGAGTACCCCCCCTCTTGCTTTTTCTACAACTTCAGCAGTTTTTATCGCAGTTTGGCCAACATGCCCCGCTACGAGGGCTTGACGGTCACATTCGACCACATGGCCGCGCTCCAAAATACCAAGGGCTTTATATATCTTACCGAGTATCCTTGCTACCGTAGTCTTACCCGTTCCAGGA
Organism: Bacteroidota bacterium; assembly: GCA_038534415.1. GTDB lineage: Bacteria > Bacteroidota > Bacteroidia > J057 > J057 > JBCAWW01. Next base: position 982 of record JBCAWW010000111.1, read on the forward strand.
TTACCGGTAAATACAGTATGCAAAGAAAAACGATTCAACACATCCTTACCGATCTCCTTATAAAACTTAACCAGCTTCACCAATTCCTGAATCTCGCGCTTCACATTTTCTAAGCCGATTAATTCATTGAGCTCTTCTAAGGAAGTCGAAAGCAGTGCCTCGTCGATAGGGATGCGAGCTTTTTTACGTTCGTTCGCCTCAAAGATTTCAGCGACATCTGTTTCTTGAATGATAGAAAGATCATCCTCCGTCAGCGAAGCAGGATCATCTGTACGCATCACTCGCAAGCCTAAATTCATTTTGGCCTCGTTGATCAGCGACAAAACAAAGCGAGCATTGCCAAAGCTCTTGTCGCGATTACGATAGGACTCTGTCAGCTGATGCTTGAGGTAGACCTGAGCTGCTGGCGCTAACTCGACTGCCAATCTCTTGGTCCAGTGGAAAGCAATCTGCTCAAGTTCGTCAGGTGTATAGTCAGCAAACTCAAAGCGCATAGTGAAGCGCGATTTTAGTCCGGGATTAGAGGTCAAGAAAGACTCCATCTCCTTTGGATAACCAGCGACCACTACAGCGAGGTCCCCCTTCCCATCAGACATCTCCTTGATCAACAGTTCGATCACTTCACGACCATAATCCTTGGTATCCTCTTCGCCGCGGTATAAGGCATAAGCTTCATCAATGAAGAGGATGCCTCCCCGCGCTTTTTCAAAAACCGCTTTGACCTTTGGGGCTGTTTGACCGATGTATTCCCCTAACAAATCAGATCGATCTACTTCATGAATATGGCCTTTGCTGAGCAGGCCTAGCTTTTTATATATACGACCCAGCATCCGCGCCACAGTTGTCTTACCGGTACCGGGATTGCCTGTAAAAACTACATGTAAATTGATTGGTTCCGCGTCTTGAAAGCCTTTTTCGCTCCGTAGCTTCAAGAAATTTAAATATTGAGCGTACTCTCTAATGCGCGTCTTGACTTGCTCCAAGCCTATCAAAACATCCAATTCTGCCAGTACCTCTTCCAGAGACATTTCCTCTAACTCGTTGAGGCTTACAACGGGTTTGGGCATCGTCCCATGCTCTAAGGTCCGAATAAAGGGCGGTTCGCCATCTTCAAACACTTCTCCTACCTGAAAGGGTACAATCCCAATCAAGGTATCCATGAAGACAATCTCTACGGTATAATTGTCCTTAAACCAAGTCCCTTTTAAATCTGATCCCCAACCTGAATGAATAGTGATAGAATCGTTCCCCGCAGGGATCTTGACTAACTCTATCATCTGGCCCTTGAGTTGGCGGGCGTCATTATAGATGTTAAAGGTCATCTCACACATCCACTCTTCCTGATAGCGATTCTCCGCCTGGAGTTCTACCCAAATAAATCGAGTTTCGGAAAACTGGAAAGCGCGGTAATAATTTACATCAGGTCGGGAGCGATCTGCATTAGCGCCCTCATAGAGACGGACGAGTTGTACATCTAAATAAGGGTTTTGCTCCGCATTGACTTTTCCGACGCTGTAAACAAAAAAGTCTGACTGCCCTACTTTGCTACCATTGATATATGCCTCCCAAAAGTAATGTCCCGCTTCCCAGGGCTTGCCTTCTTCATCACTCCCCTGTTGCTCACGGATGTAAACAATGTTTTGGGTTTGGCTAATGTGCTTGGGCACTTCGAGTTCGGCAATCTCTTCTGGCTTCCGGCGTCGATCTTTGGGATGACGAAACAATTTGAGTTTTACCAAAGCTTCCCAGTCCTCTTCGTCAAAAAGCTTGTTATAGAACGAAAATTCTACGTGTACGTAACTCAACTCGTATCTATCAAATACCTGTCGATATTTTTTTTTGCCTTCGGCTAACCATTCGTTAGATGCAAAGGTTTTAAGTGCTTTAAACTTGTACCGAACAAAGCCGGCCGGTTTTTGGTGGGGCATAGGTTGAAGATGTACAATTTCCTTTTTAGGCGCAATTGTCTGAGGAGTAAATATGTAGCCAATCTTACAATTACTCAGCAAAAAAAGTGCGGATTTTGCGGGAAAAGTTTATGTTTTGTACCTTTATTTTGTCTATAGGTAAAAATCTACCTATGCTTTTTCCAAAGAACAGGTGAGTTATGCAAACGAACTTACAATTAAGTCAGCTAAGCGTATTAAGATTGATAGACCGTCAGGCTAAGCGTCTGCTCGGCTCTGAGCCACAACCCGATTCCTATACTGAGAAGGTTATGGGCTTAGTGATTGCTCAATTGCGCAAACGTAAACTGGGCATTGAAGTGGTCGCAGATGACCTTTCTATGAGTGTACGCAGTTTACAAATGAAACTGAAAGAGGAAGGTACCAGCTACCAAAAGCTCCTCAATCGTATCAGAGAGCAGCTCGCCATCGCTTTCTTGCGGGAAAAAAAATACTCTAAGAGCGAAATCGCGGATCTACTGGGCTTTTCTGAAATCAGTGTTTTTTCCCGCACTTTCAAAAAGTGGACGGGACAAAGCCCTTCCGAATTTCAGCTTGCATTATCTGCCTTTTAGATCCGGCAAGCCCCATATATGCCTATAGCGGATTTTATTTCACAACTTCAGTCTCGTCTCAAGTCCCCTCTACCGGGTCTAGATGCTCAAATGCTGATGGCCCCCCCCATCCGAGGTAAAACGATTGAAGTTCCCCCCAATGCGCGCCAAAGCGCTGTCATGATGCTCCTCTATCCCCATCAAGAAAAATGGTGGATTCCTTTTATACGTCGCGCCGAAGATGGCAGGGTACACGGTGGTCAAGTCAGCCTGCCCGGAGGACGTAAGGATGCAGATGATCCAGACTTTACTTTTACTGCCCTGCGCGAAACCCATGAAGAAATCGGCATACCGCCTGAACAGATTTCAGTGATGGGCCATTTGACCGAGATTTATATTCCCCCAAGCAATTCGCTCGTATACCCTCGCATTGGAGTTGCCTCCCAGCGACCTGATTTTGCCCCTAATCCGTCTGAAGTACAAGATGTGATCGAGGTCGAAATCACCCAATTTTTAGACGCAAGTCTCCGAGATATCCATGAAGTAGACGTCTTTGGAGGCAATTTTATCCAAGCTCCGGGCTATACCGTCAATCAACAACACTTGATTTGGGGAGGTACCGCGATGATGGTCGCAGAATTTGCTCATCTCGTGGATGAACTCTCCTAGCATGCACCCTGATTGGCTCCAAAATATCAAAAGTCGCCTTGCGCACCCCTTGCCTGGTCTCGAAAGCCAGCTCAAAATGACCTCCCTAAATCGAGGAGAAAGCTGGGAAATACGGGAGGACCATCGTAAAAGTGGGGTCTTAGCTCTTTTTTACCCCTACCTCGGGGAACCCCACCTCGTATTTATGGAGCGTACCCAAGATGGTAAAGTTCATGGAGGACAGATAAGCTTTCCCGGCGGCAAAATGGAACCTTCTGACCCTAATGTCAAAGCTACTGCCTTGCGTGAAGCCGAAGAAGAACTCGCCATTCCCGCCAGTGAGGTCGAACTGCTAGGTAGCCTGACAGAGCTTTATATCCCACCCAGTAATTTCATGGTCTACCCAAGTGTGGGCTATCTGCCTTATCGCCCCGATTTTATTCCCTCCCCCAATGAGGTAGCAAGAGTAGTAGAAGTTGCCCTTCCGGAGCTATTGGACTCCGCCAATCTCAAATCCCTTTACCATCCCGTTGGTGATGGGCGCAAAATAAAAGCCCCTGCTTTTGAAGTCAGGGGCAATGTTATCTGGGGAGCAACTGCCATGATGTTGAGCGAGTTGCTTGATATCGTTAGGTGATTGGGAGCTGCTTCGCAGAACGATTCTCAAGCTAGTTTGCAAGAGATGAGCGTTCTGCGAAGCAGCAAAATCAAGTCTACTACTTATAATTGAGAATCGGACTCAACCAGCGTTCCATCTGCTCCAAAGCCATTTGCTTACGCTGCGCATAAGACTCGACCTGGTCTAAGCCAATCTTGCCTACTCCAAAGTATCGCGACTCTGGATGAGAGAAGTATAGGCCGCTTACAGAAGCCGTCGGGTACATCGCGAGACTTTCGGTCAAAGTGATTCCCGTACTCTTTTCGACCTCTAACAATCTAAAGAGGGTTTCCTTTTCGGTATGGTCAGGATTAGCCGGATAGCCGGGAGCGGGACGGATACCATCATACTTTTCACGGATCAGTTCCGCATTGTCTAAGCGTTCGCCAGAGGCGTATCCCCAAAGCTCACGACGCACTTGCTTATGCATCAACTCTGCAAATGCCTCTGCTAAGCGGTCGGCCAAAGCCTTGAGCATGATGCTGCTATAATCGTCATGGTCTGCTTCAAACTCAGCTAACTTAGTCTCAATACCCAAGCCTGTAGTTACGGCAAAACCACCAATATAATCCGCGAGACCCGTTTCTTTAGGAGCCACAAAATCACCGAGGCATAAGTTCGGGCCTTTGCGTTCGGCTTGCTGGCGAGGATTACAAAAGCGTCCTAGTACTTCTGTACGATTGTCATCTATATAGATTTCGATATCATCATGATCTACGCTATTGGCGGGATAAAAACCAACCACCGCGCGCGCTTCTAGCCATTTTTCATCGATGATCTTAAGTAGCATGTCCTTAGCATCATCAAATAATTTATTGGCTTCTGGTCCTTTTTCCGGATCACTGAGGATTTCGGGATACTTGCCTTTTAGCTCCCAGGTATAAAAGAAAGGTGTCCAGTCGATATACTGGCTAATTGTTTCTAAATCATAGTTTTCGAAGATCTTATTACCCGTAAAGCTTGGAGCAGAAGCAATCGGCTGTGTCCAATCAATCTGCAACTTATTGGCTTGGGCATCCTCTAGGCTGAGCATCTTTTTGGCTTGGCGGCGCTTGAAGTGTCCCTCACGCATTTTGTCATATTCTTCTCTGCGTTGTTTGGCGTAGGCTGCTCTTTGGTCCTCATCTTCGCTCATCAAGTTTTGAGCGACTGGCACCGCCTTAGAAGCATCTAAAACATGTACTACGGGTCCTTCGTATTCAGGCACGATTTTGACGGCAGTGTGAATCCGAGAAGTAGTCGCCCCCCCAATCAAAAGCGGGGTTTTCATCGCTCTTTTCTGCATTTCTTGCGCGACATAGACCATTTCGTCGAGTGAAGGTGTGATCAAGCCACTCAGACCAATGATATCTACTTGCTCCTCTTCGGCCTTATCAAGGATCTTTTGCAGGGGTACCATCACGCCCATATCAATTACTTCATAATTGTTACAGGCAAGTACGACACCGACGATATTTTTACCAATATCATGCACATCGCCTTTAACGGTAGCCATGAGGATTTTACCCGCACCAGATGAGCCTTGGCTTTTTTCATCTTCCATGTAAGGCAGTAGATAAGCAACGGCCTTCTTCATCACTCGGGCACTCTTTACCACCTGAGGCAGGAACATTTTGCCTGCTCCAAATAGATCTCCGACTACATTCATTCCATCCATCAAAGGCCCTTCGATGACATGTAGGGGACGCGCAAAACTGAGGCGCGCCTCTTCGGTATCCGCCTCAATGAATTCGACAATACCTTTGACTAATGCATACTCCAAGCGCTTGGTGACCGGCATTTCTCGCCATTCCAGATTCTGGACGCGTTTTTTACCATTTTGCTTTACTGTATCAGCAAAGTCCACCAATTGTTCGGTGGATTCGATATGGCGGTTGAGTAGTACATCCTCGACCTTGGTTTTGAGATCACCGGGTATGTCCTCATAAATCTGCAACATACCGGCATTGACGATCCCCATATCCATCCCCGCATTGACGGCATGGTATAGAAAAGCAGAGTGCATGGCCTCGCGTACCGCATTGTTGCCACGGAAGGAGAACGAAATATTACTTACTCCACCGCTCACGAGCGCATGAGGCAAATTTTCTTTGATCCATTGGGTAGCATTGATAAAGTCCATCGCATAATTATTATGCTCTTCAATACCAGTTGCAACGGCAAATATATTGGGGTCAAAAATGATGTCTTGAGGGGGGAAGCCCACTTCTTCGGTGAGGATCTTATAGGCTCTTGCACAAATTTCGGTCTTGCGCTTATAGGTATCAGCCTGTCCGACTTCGTCGAACGCCATCACGACTACCCCAGCACCATATTTACGAATGAGGGAAGCCTGCTCGACAAACTGTTCTTTTCCTTCTTTGAGGGAGATCGAGTTGACGATGGCCTTGCCTTGCACGCATTTGAGACCAGCCTCGATGACTTCAAACTTCGAAGAATCCAGCATGATCGGAACACGGGCAATATCGGGTTCAGCGGCCAATAGGTTCAAGAAGCGAACCATGGCCTCTTTAGAATCCAACATGCCCTCATCCATATTGATATCGATGATTTGGGCGCCGCCTTCGACTTGTTGACGAGCAACAGAGAGCGCTTCGTCATAATTGTCTTCAAGAATCAAACGAGCAAAGCGACGAGAGCCCGTCACATTGGTACGTTCACCGACATTGACAAAATTGGTATTTTCAGTAATGATTAGCGGTTCAAGACCACTAAACATAGGTTTGGGTTCGATAACAGGAGTTTTACGGGGTTTTGCTTTTTCGGCAGCCTGAGCGATCGCAGCAATATGTTCGGGAGTGCTACCACAGCATCCGCCGACAATATTGACAAGCGATTCTTCCATATAATTGCCGAGTAGCTCTCCCATCTCAGCTGGTGTTTGGTCGTATTCACCAAATTCATTGGGCAAACCAGCGTTTGGATAAGCACTGATCGGAACCGGAGCAATTCGATTGAGGTCCTTTACATATTGCTGGAGCTGTTCAGCACCAAGGGCACAGTTAAGTCCCACGCTAAATAGGTTGGCGTGAGAAACCGAAATCCAAAATGCCTCTACCACTTGTCCAGATAGCGTACGCCCACTCGCATCAGTGATGGTACCAGACACCATAATAGGGATTTTGGTCCCAAGGTCTTCGGATAATTGCTCGATGGCAAAAAGGGCAGCCTTACTATTGAGGGTATCGAAAATAGTTTCTACCAGTAAGAGGTCTGCTCCTCCTTCGATTAAGGCTTTTGCCTGCTCATAGTAGTCATCCTTGAGGGCATCAAAGGTGATATTACGATAGCCAGGATCGTTGACATCTGGCGATAGGGAAGCTGAGACATTGGTTGGTCCCATCGCTCCTGCCACAAACCGAGGCTTGTCAGGGTTTTTGGCCGTAAACTCATCAGCAATCTCACGGGCGATCCGCGCGGAGGCCAAATTCATGGCTACGACCTGATCTTCCATCCCATAATCCCCCATTGCGACTCTGGTAGAGCTAAAGGTGTTGGTCTCGATGATATCGGAGCCTACTTCAAGATACTGGGCATGTATTTTTTTGATAATCTCAGGCTGGGTGAGCGAGAGAAGGTCGTTATTCCCTTTTTGGGGTTTAGGATGATCTTTGAACAGTTCACCTCTATAATCCTCGTCCTCTAACTTATAGCGTTGGATCATGGTGCCCATGGCACCATCCATGACGAGGATACGTTCTGCGAGTAAAGCTTGCAGTTGAGCCTGCTTGTTGATAAACATGCGTGCTTTTGTTGTTAGGTTTTGGCGTAAAGCCTTGATTTGAGGAATACAAATTTAACCAAAATGCACGATCAAATTGTGCATTTCTACTTAAAATCTAAGCTTCTGATAAAGGATTGGCTTTGGGGAACCAACTAAGGATCATTTGCTGTAGTTCCTTAGTACGTATAGGCTTAGCTAAAAAGTCCTGCATACCGGAGGCAAGACATTGGTGTTGATACTCAACTGTGGCATTAGCGGTCAAGGCTATCACGAGGGGGCAGAGGCTCTTTGCGGAGCGTTGGCGACAACGTAACAAAATCTCTTTGGTAGCCTCGATTCCATTGAGTACCGGTAATTCAAGGTCCATCAAAATGAGATCATACTGCTTCTCGCTAGCGACTTCTATTGCTGCTTGCCCATCACTGACGAGATCTGCTTTATAGCCTAGCTTTTGCAGCATCCGCATTACAACTCTCTGATTGACAGGATTATCCTCGACCAAGAGGATATTTAGGGTGTTTTGTTGGCTAGGACTGGGCTCATATGGTTTAGCTACCGGAGCCAGCGATTCGAGTATTTGAAACCCAATCTCAAAAGCAAAGGTAGTACCCATGCCCTTTTTACTGTCCACCCAGATTTTACCTCCCATTAGGTGAACTAGCTCCCAAGTGATGGCAAGCCCTAAGCCTGTACCCTCATCCGTCATAGCGCGGTTGAGTTGTGTGTATGGGTTAAAAAGTTGAGAGATCTTTTCTTCGGGAATGCCTATCCCAGTATCACGGACCGAAACCCGGACCATTTGCTTGTGATCATCTAGGCCGATATCCTCTACCTTGACATAAATGCCGCCTTTATAGGTAAACTTGACGGCATTGCCAATGAGATTGATCAGGATTTGCTTTAATCTTTTGGCATCCCCTTTCAGGTTTCTATTTAGGCTATCTTCTACTTGGTAGCTTATTTCATAGCCACGTTTCTGAGCTCTAATATTTAGCATATCTACCACCTCTCTTACCGATTGGGGTAGGGAAAACGGTAAGATTTCCAGTTCGAGACTATCGGCCTCTATTTGCGAATAATCTAGCACTCCATTGACCACCGACATCAGACTCTCTGCACTCAGCTTGATTACTCTTGAGTATTCGATTTGTTCTTCGTTCAACTCAGTGTTTTCCATGAGTTCAACCAAACCGATCAAAGAGTTAAGAGGAGTTCGAATTTCATGACTGATGGTAGAGAAGAAGCGAGATTTGGCTTCCATTGCTTTTTCCGCCTTTCGTACATTATAGTGTTCATTATTGCGTCTGGTGTATAGATCATAAACCAAAAAGGCAAGCAGTCCGCTAAAAACCAGCAAAACACTAATATCTAGTATTTGATTAAAAGCAACGGCCTTTTCAGGCTCTAATACGAGCCAATTCAAATAGTAGATGGCCTTGAAATGTAGCAGTCCAAAGCCCAATACAGAGAGCCCTTGAAATAAGAATATGTTTTTGAGTTCCCGAGTAGGGAAAAACAATAGCGGTAGCAGCAAAAATATCAGGAAGGCAAACTTTATATCTATGGCTTCCCCCCATAAAGAAGCAGAGAAGAGTACGCTTCGGTTGGCACAGATCAAAAGGC
>JBCAWW010000112.1:0-10125 GCA_038534415.1 Bacteroidota bacterium
GATAATAGCCGGGAGTCGTCTGTAAGGTAGGGTCCCCACCACCGATGATGATAAGCACTGCCTGCGGGTCACGATTGGCACCACTGTATTTGATTTCGTTGTCACCATTTGCGTCGCCTCCCCAAAGCCCTAATTTCCCATTAGCCAGTGGCTCTTGATCTCCCAGACCTACAGTGGGAGTATTAGGGTCTGTGAAGTCTATAGCAAAAGCTTGATCATCCAAAAAGACCGGACTTTGGGTCATGATGTCCAGATGATTGCGGTGCCGAACTGCGACGAAATAACTATCGTTTTGCATATTTTCGAAGCAGAGCGTATTGCCCGTTTCGGCATCGACTACACAACCATTTTTGCGCACTATCGCCGATTTGCTGGCCACCACTACAGTAGAATCATTTTTGTCCCGAAGTTCAATCGTAATCCAGTCTACCGCATCGGGTATATTGCCAGGCAAAAGATTGATCCCGGGATTGTCGACTCCATACCCCAAACCCGTATAGGGCTCTCCAGTGGGCAACAAACCATTGTCAAAAAGCTCGGTCCCCATTTCACCATTGGCACGCAGCGCTCCGCCAAGAATGGTAGTTACTTTTACTTTGACTGATTTTTTGAAGCCTAAATCAAAGTCCAATACTGGCCCCGGATAAGGATTAGTCGGAATAATCACCAGACCAGTCAGATCAAAATCTGAATCAACATTATCATTCATTCCTTGATCTTGGGGTGCAAACAATCCCCCTTCTGCTGGCAGCAAGCCTCGCAAATCATAGTCAGGCCCCGGCGGCAGATAAGGAAAGCTATAGATCCCGTTCACATCTGTCTGGATGATTTCAGGGAGCAAACCGGGCGCTTCTAGCTTCAATTCAAAGTCTTGAAAAGGCAGCTCCCCAATATCTTGGATACCATTGTTGTTGACATCTTGCCAGACATAGCCTTGGATTTCTATCGGGTTTCCCGGAACGATTCCCCCATCAAACACCAATGGTGGACCAATGGGGAGTAATGGAAAAAAGTCAGTCTTGCGAGGAATAGGGTCAAAAACGAAATCTCCTCCGGGAGGACTGAGAAAATGACCCGCTGGGGGGATTGGAATATGTAGCTGATAAGTTTGGGCGGGAAGATTTTGAAACAGATAGCCCCCCGCTAAATCCGTAAAACGAAAATCAACTAGCACACCATTGGCATCCAAGAGTTGAATCTCAATATTTTCGAGAATATTGCCGGCGGCTGGGGGATCGTTGTCGAGGCCATCGCCATTGAGATCGACAAATAACTGGCCTGTAATGCTATTTTGGGCCTTTAGCGTAGGCAGACTTATGAGCAAAAAAGTCAAAAACAGCAGGAAAGAAATAGATTTTTGCATTCGATTAGGGGTCATGGGATTTTCACAATTCACCCCTAAGTGGATCCAGCGGTATGCGGCGTAACCACTAGCTGCTATTTTTTTTCACTGCTTCGCAGAACGATAAAACATTTCAAGCGGCAGCCTGCTCTAATCAACCTCCAACATCACGCTCTGCAATTTGATTGGCAAGGCATCTGGATGCGTTTTTATACGCAAATAGAGTACAAATTGCTCTTCTCCTTTGCGAGGAATAAAGGCGATGGGAAACTTCTCATCTCCATTTTCAATAATCTTTCCATGCGGACTAAAAAAGCTTAAATAACTACTCGGCAGACCGGGGATATACACCCTGACTGGATTAAAAATGGCGCTTTGCAAACTCTGGCTTTTATTGGCAAACTCAATTACCGGCGCACCTAAATAGGTAGTATCAATCGGCCGCCCAAACTCTTTGATGATCTCGTTGCGTAGGTGGCCCTGCTCATCAAAATGCTGCGCAAAGACCATCGTATCAGCTTGCATCATCGCAAACATGCGCAGTTCACCCGTATTGTAATACACCCACATAGGCCCCGATTTCTGGTCATTTTCCCAGGCTTGCTTGAACTTGGGCTTGCCATTTTGAAAAAAACCATGATACCAGCCTTGTCGCCTATCGTTGACATAAGTACACTCTCCTAGTACATTGCCATCGGGATAGTATTCGCGCTCAGTGCCCTGCCTGAGCCCATCGTCATAATGGGTTCGCATGGCCATTTCTCCAGATTGATAAAAGGTAAATCCCTCCCCAGAGAAAAGACCATCACCATTTATTGGAACCGAAGACTTCAAATTCCCGTTCTCATAATAGGTCTTGACTTCTTGCCCCCAAGTGTGGGCCAAAAGCAGCAAAAAGGAGATGAGCAAGTAGTATTTCCGCATGCAATTATGCTTTGAGTAGATTAGACTAATACACAACAATTTTTCCCCTAACGAAGCTTCGCTTTCCCAATTTAATTGGAATAGTTGAAAGTTCCGGCACCAATAAGCATTATCATGAATTTCTCTCCTAGCCTTCCCCTGATCTATCGATCTGAATATAACATTGGCCTGATGGGCCTAGAAAAGCTCCATCCATTTGACACTGCTAAATATGGCAAAGCCTATAAGACTTTAAAGTCTCTGCTCGGCTTAGATGCAAAACAATTTATCAAATTTGATGCCGTCAGTAATGAAGACTTATTACTGGCCCACAATCCGATCTATCTCAACCGCCTCGAAGAGGCAAGCGTGATTGCCCAAGTCGCTGAAATGGGCATCCTCGCTTCTCTGCCAGCCTCCCTGCTCAAAAAGCACCTCCTCCTCCCTATGCGATACGCAGTGCAAGGTACCATTGAAGGGAGCAAACAAGCCTTAGAACATGGCTGGGCCGTCAATTTTTCTGGTGGTTATCATCATGCCAAAGGGAGCATGGGCGAAGGCTTTTGCTATTTCGCGGACATCCCCATTGCCATCCTAAAGCTTTGGCAGACCAGACCAGACTTAAAGGTGCTAGTCATCGATCTCGATGCTCATCAAGGCAATGGCATCGAGTCCGTCCTACGCGACGAACCTAATTTTTTCATGATGGATGTCTACAACAAAGATATCTATCCCAATGACACAGCCGTCAAAAAGTATATTGACTTTGATTATCCGCTCCCCAATGGCACCGGCGATGATGCCTATTTGGCAAGCGTTCGCCAAGGGCTGAAAAAAGCAATCCCCGAAGCAAAACCAGATTTGATCATCTACAATGCTGGGACAGACATCTATCTTGGAGATGCCTTAGGGGGTTTCAATCTGAGTGAAAAAGCTGTTTTGGAGCGTGATGCCCTTGTTTGGGAGGCTGCTTCGCAGAACGCTTGCCCCATTTTGATGGTCCCTTCTGGCGGATACTTCAAAGAGTCAGGGCCGATGATCGGGCGATCTTTGGCCAATCTATTGAAGACTCGCGTCTGATTAACTAAATTGATGGAGTATGGAAGCAACTACTACTCCTAATCTGATCATCGGTGCTGGACCAGCGGGTTTGGCTGTCGCTGGCAGACTACGCAAAGCAGGTCAAGATTTCACTCTCTTAGAGCAATCTGACAAAATCGCTTGGTCATGGCACAATCACTATGATAGACTTTGTCTGCATACCGTCAAGCAGCTTTCACATTTGCCGCATTTGCCTTTTGCTGACGATTATCCCCTCTATGTGCCTCGAGAAGATTTGATCCGCTATTATGAGGATTATGCCAAACATTTCAATATCGTCCCAGCGTTCGGCGAAGCCGTAAGCCAAGTCAAAAAAACTGAGCAAGGCTGGACCGTGCATACCAAAAGCGGAAAAAGCTACCTGAGTCCCAATGTGATCTTTGCCACGGGTGTCAATCGCATCCCTCATATCCCAAGCTTTGAGGGACAGGCAGACTTTGCCGGCGATATTACTCACAGTCGTGATTACCGCAATCCGCAGCCTTATCAAGGCAAAAAGGTCCTCGTCATCGGCATGGGTAATACCGGTGCCGAACTAGCGCTTGACCTAGCCGAAGCAGGCGTAGAAACCTACCTTTCGGTGCGCAGTCCGATCACTATCGTTCCTCGCGATGTCATGGGCAATCCGGTACAACTCACCGCCAAAAAGCTAGACAAGCTACCTTTTGGTTTTGGGGATTGGCTAGGCACTCAGATCCGTAAAATCGTTATCGGCAACTTGGCTAAACATGGCGTTCCACTCTCCAAAGTGCATCCTGCCCAACAATTGCGGGAGACAGGCAAGACGCCAGTGATCGATCTCGGCACCGTAAAGCAGATCAAAGAGGGCGCCATCAAAGTGCGGCCCAATATCGACCAATTTAAGGCCAAGAGCATCAAATTTGTCGATGGCCAAGAACAAGAAATCGATAGCGTGATACTGGCTACAGGCTATAAAGCACGCATAGAGGAGTTTGTGGACAATGCCGAAAAGTTATTGGATCGGCATAAGTATCCCAAAAGTCCCGTCGCTGAAGGCGAGCACCAAGGCCTTTACTTCATTGGCTTTGACAACTACAAGCTAGGTGGGATTTTGGGAACGATCACAACTGATTCGGAGGTAATTGTCAAGGAGATTTTGGCTAAATAAGACAGCATGAAGATATTGAGGCGCGTACTGAGTATTTCCCTAATTGCCTTATTGCTGGGAATCATCGCCTTTAATCTGAGTCTTCTCTACAGTCCAAAGTATCAGACCTTCGATAATTGCCGCCTCAATCAAGACCTCATCTACCAGCTGCGGCATCTCAAAGGCAAACTGCAGCAAGGGGCGGCCAAAGAGATGCAAGGGATTTACCCCGAAGGCTATCTCTTTATCAACGCTCTCTATGGCTTGAGCTGGGCAGAAATCCCGATGGATTTGCCAGCTGAAAGTGCGCTATATCAAGAAGCACATCAAGAAATCAATTGGGCGCTTACGGAATTGAATTCAGCAGAAGGCAAAAGGGTTTTTAACCCTAACTTATCGCCTGCCTACGGCATCTTTTATCAGGGATGGACCAATTATCTGTTGGGTCGAAAATTGGCGCTTTTGCCTCCGGCAAAGCGAGATTCTAGCGAGATCAGGCAATTTCAAAATAGTTGTGAGGCCATCTTGGCCGCTTTGGCCAATCAAAAAAGCCCCTATCTGGAATCCTACAGTCGTTCCTGTTGGCCTGCCGATATGGTTGTGGCGATGGCTTCAGTGGCATTATCCGCCAAAATTGGCCAAACATCATATGAGACTGAGATTACCGACTGGCTCGACAAAGTAAAACAACAGCCAGACTCTTTGGGCTTAATACCGCATTCTGTCGAATGGAAAAGTGGTAAAGTACGAGAAGCTGCCCGCGGCAATTCGCAAAGCCTGATTCTCAACTTCTTGATAGAAATTGAGGAGGAGTTTGCGAGAAGCCAATTTGAGATCTATAAAGAGCAGTTTTTAGATTATCGTCTGTTCCTACCCGGTATCAGAGAGCATTCCCAAGGAGTCGATCACAATGGCGATGTGGATTCTGGACCCGTGATTTGGGGAATTGGCGGCGCAGCCTCCCTAGTTGGACAAAGGACGATGGGCGTTTATGGGGAAAATGCCGTCGCCATTGGCCTTAGAAATAGTATCGAAACATTTGGGCTAGGCACTACGATCAAAGGAGAGAAAAGCTATTTGATGGGTAAACTTCCCATCGCTGATGCTTTCATTGCCTGGAGCAATTCTATAGAAGCTTATGAAAAAAACCGCCTGAGTACCCCCAAAAAATGGCGGTTCAAAATTCAACTCGCCTCCCTAATAGTGATCCTTTTAGGGGGTTTCTTGGTCTTTCGGATATGGTAAGTATTATGAAAGCAATCTACTTTTCTCTTGCCCTTTGCTTAGCTGTAATGAGCCTAAGCTGCCAAAGCAATTCACACGCATCCGAACTGCCCTGGACCAAAGGAAAACTATTGTTTGAAGATGATGGCACTCAAGACTGGCAAGCCAATTGGATGCTTGATGGGCAACGCTCTCAAGTGATCAATAGCGAGCAAGGCATGGAGCTGATCGCTGGTCCAGAAGCCAAAAACGACACTTGCCACAGCGTCCTTTGGACTCAGCAAAGTTTTGAAGGCAATATCTGTATAGAATATGATTACACGCGCACCGATACCGCCACTCGATACGTCAATATCATTTACTTTCATACCACAGGCGAGGGCAGTGAGGAGTACCCATCAGATATTGCTCTCTGGAACGATAAGCGAGTCGTACCGCATATGCGGACCTATTTCCACAATATGCGAACCTACCATATCAGCTATGCCACTTCGACACCTGAGCGGGATTACATTCGATTGCGACGCTACAATCCTGAGCTAAAGCGGCTCAAAGGCACTGATATTAAAGAAGATCATTTCGAGACCGGACTCTTTCAAAAAGATGTTAGCTACCATGTGCAGGTCTTTAAGTTTGCAGAGCAGGTCGAGATGCATATCCAAAATAATAGCAAACAATCTGATCGTCTGATTTGTAAATGGGATGTATCCGCTTTACCCACTTATGAAAATGGTAGGATCGGCCTACGACACATGTACACCCGCAGCGCGCGCTACCAAAATTTCAAAGTCTGGAGCCTAAAATAATCAGCAAGCCCAAAGATATGAGTCAAAAACAAGAAGTAGATCGTAATCAAATTTGGATGATCGTCTTAATCGCGATTCCTGCCAGCATGCTGATGAATTTAGGCCAAAGTTTTGCTCCGGATGGAGACATGAACCAATCGCTCTACAGCGGCTTATTTGCTGGCCTGGGGGGACTGCTTGGGCTAGTCGCCTACACCTTTACCAAAAACGGCACTACTTTCACCAAGGTCATAGCCGCTATTTTTTTGGTTGTCTTATCCAGCGTGGTTTTGATGATGACAAATTCATAATCATTTAGGCCATGGAAATCGATCACATTTTTGTCTTCTCTGATCAAGAAGGCCGAGAGGCGGATCAGTTGGTAGCTGCTGGCTTTGTAGAGGGCAGTAGTCGGGTTCACCCTGCTCAGGGAACGCGCAATCGTAAGTTTTACTTTGACAACTTTTTCTTAGAGCTTTTGTGGGTATATAACGAAGCCGAGATTAAGCGTTCCGCGGCAGCGGCAGTCCAACAACTATGGCAGCGATCGCAGCATCAAAGCAATGGGCAATCACCTTACGGCCTCTGTTTGCAAAATGCGAAAGAGACCGATGACTTGTTCAAAAACAGTGATTCCTATCAAGCAGACTACTTTCCGGCGGGTATGCAGATCGACACTTTGCCACATTTGGGATCGCCTCAGCTCCCTTGGACTTTTCGATTGCCTTTTAGAGATGCTGCCCCCAAATCAGACGAAGCCAGAGCGCATCCCAATGGTGTTAGGCGACTGAGCAAGGCCACTTTTGTCCTTCCTTCGGAGAACGCTCAGCATGCTTTTTTGCAGCAATTTGAGGAGGCTTCAAATATAGATTTTCAACTAAGCGATAATGTAGGTCTCCTCTTAGAGTTTGATGAGCAGCGGCAGGGCATTCTATTGCCTATGTCCAGTCTTGGGGTACTTCTTCTTTTTTAGGCTCCGCCGAACGCTTCCCAAAAAAGAAAGAAATCTTATTGGCTTTGTCATCATAAGTCACTACCTCATAGTGGCGGCGAAAAGCAAAATAACTCAACAGCCCAAAGTCCCCCGCGCAAAAGGAAGCGTGGGTCAACCCTAATGCCCCCAAGGCAAATTGCCAGGGCAAAGGCAAAAAGACCGCCGGTAATAAAAGCGCGCTGCTGATCATCACAAAGGGCGCCAAAGCTACGATCTGAAATTCGCGTCGATTGGCCACAAACTTATCCGCAATCGCCATAAAGTAAAACTGTCGCCAATTGGCATCGTAGGAAGTCTTCTTAGCTCCCACGATTTTATAGGCCAGGGCATGAATCGCCTCATGCAAAGGGATCAGTAATAGGGAAGCCGCCACGCCCAAGCTAGCATACTTGAGGCTCGTCCAAAAACCAAGGCCCTCCCAAGCAATGGCCTGCCAAAATAAAAATATGATACCGAGGAAGCCCAAGGCATTGATGATCCAATAAAATAGGCTCCAAAAGTTGCGGCGAGCCAGATTTTCCTGGACAAAAGGAATCAGTTCGGTATGGTCTAGTTCATCTAATTGTTCATATCCCAGACGAGCAAGGTCTTGGGGACGAATATTCATACACCTACTTTTTTAAGGCTTAGCATCTTATAAGGCGTAATAGAACTATGGCTGTTTTCTTTATCGACAAATTGATAATCAAAGTCCTCATTTTGGATGATTTGGAAGGCTTTTTCTCCATCTAGGATGCTTAAAAGCGTTTCAACTTTACGGCCAGTATTGCCGATACAGACGCTAATAATGGCTTCGGATCGCATCCTTCGCATAATGCGAAGCAAAAACTCCTTCTCCTTTAGCTGCTCCTTTTTGGCAAAGTGAAACATGCTATCGAGTAAGATAAAATCGTACTGACCGAAAGCCTGATACTGGTAGATATCAAGCACTGTTCCCTTCAAATTTAGCTTAGCTGCTTTGGCCGCAGCCAGCATCTGTTCTATCCCAACTGAGGAATGATCTATCCCTACTACCTCAAATCCCATTCCAGCTAGGACTAATGCATCTCTTCCTTGCCCGCAACCGACATCTAGAAGCGTTCCGCGAAGCGGAAACCCCTCATAAAAAGCCACCAACTCAGGATAAGCCGCTCCAAATAAATCAGGACTCTGATAGTAGTAGTCGTAGTTGACTCTTTTTTTCATTTCTCCCTTGATTTTGCCGCCATCCCTGGCCCCATCTTCCTTTGGCGGGAGGAAAATTTATTCTCGTCTCAAGGACAAAATATATAACTTTTTTCGAGACCTTTGCCCTTCCAAACACGCCTATGAAATATCTATACTTGCTCAAAAAGTATCCCCGCTACCTGGCCTACGGTATGCTCCATTATTTTTTTTCGGGGCCGGGTCAGAGTTTTTTCCTCTCTCTCTATACGGTTTACTTTTTGGCGGCGGCTGGGGTCGATCAGATTGGCTATACGAGTTTGTATATGATCGCCACTTTGACGAGTTCTTTTGTGCTACCATTTTTGGGCAAACTACTAGATCGGATTTTGCTCAGGCGCTTTAGTGTATTTTTGGGGATAGTGTTTGCTGGCTTTTGTGTATTTACCTCTTTGGTGGTACATCCGGCTATGTTGGTATTTGCGCTGGTTGGTTTGCGACTTTGTGGTCAAGGTCTGATGCCTTTGACGGGTTCGACCGCTATTACTCGTTTTTTCGACGCTGAACGAGGCCAGGCCTTAGCCTTGGTCAATTTTGGAATTTCTTTTGCCGAGATTGCCTTCCCGCTTTTGATTGTGAGTCTTATTGCGGTGAGCAGTTGGCAGTTTTCATGGCTCGTCATAGCGGCTATCATAGTGGTAGTTTTTATTCCTTCGGTGGTGTTATTGGTGCCCAAGGACAGCCCTTTTCAGCGAAATCAAGAGCTGATCGCAAATCCCGAATCTGATGATCAGCCCGTAAACAAGAGCCTTAGTCGCGCTGAAGTCTTGCGCCAGCCATCCTTTTATATGTTGGTATTGGTCTATTTGTTTGTGCCCTTTTATTTTACGGGCATAGTGATCAATCTCGACCTGATCGGAGAAATCAATGGTTGGGAAGACAAGCAATTGGCCTTGGCCCTTTCTTTAGCGGGTGGTGCTCGCTTGGTGATGAATCTACTCGGGGGCCCATTGGTAGATCGTTTTACGGCAACGCGTACGTTTAGCTTTTTGCTGCTGCCGGTTTTGATTGGCATGATCGGTATCACTTTCTATACAGAGGTAATTTGGCTTTATGTGTTTTTCATGGGATTGGGCATTTCCGCGAGTTTGAGTTCGCTTACTTCTTCAGCGATGTGGGCGGAGATTTATGGCACGGGACACTTCGCTTCGATCCGGAGTATCGTTACTACTTGTATGCAGGTATCGACCGCAGTAGCTCCCCTTATCGTGGGCTGGGCCTTGGTGGAACAAGCGAGTTTGTATAAGCTGATGGGTACGGCAACAATAATCGTACTACTGCTTTGGCTCATAGGAATCTGGCAAGTAAGGAAACTAGGCTTTAGCAAAAGCCGTATGGAATAAGTATCTTAAGTACATCCATATATAAAACACCTTACTGTGATTCGTAATTATTTTACAGCAATTCTGCTTTGCGGATTGGTGGTACTATTGCCTACCTTGATGTTCGCGCAAAGCTTTGACTT
>JBCAWW010000113.1:0-10066 GCA_038534415.1 Bacteroidota bacterium
CAAACTCCATCCTAACAGGAGTCCAATCACAATTTTTTTCATGCTGCTGCTGTGCTTCTTGGCCTTAATTTAAGGGGAAATGCTTCAGTATTAAAGGAAAAAAATCTTCCTGCTTTGTGGAATCTAATTCTCCACCACATCTTCTTTCTGTAACAAACATAGAGTGTAAGATGATGTCCACAAATGTTCTCACCCCCAATCGCCCCCTGTCTTGGCAAAAGCTGCTGCGAGATGCCAGAAACTTCCAAATCTTGTATTTGGGCGGCTTTTTGATATTTGGGATCCTGACCCTCGGCTGGGAAGTCGATTTGATGCGCTATGCCCTACTCATGGGAGTATGCCTCATTACCCAATTGGTTTGGACCCACTATACGACCCAAAATTATAGCTCTTGGAAGAGCGCGCTGATCACGGCGCTAGGCCTATGCCTTTTGCTCAAAGCCAACGATCTTTGGGTACTCGGCCTCGCCGCAACGATTGCCATTAGCAGCAAGTTTTTGATCCGCTACAAAGGCAAACACCTTTTCAATCCCGCCAATCTTGGGATTATTGCCGCCATTGCCCTGACAGGCGAGGCCTGGATTTCCCCCGGCCAATGGGGCAATACGGCTATCTTTTTGTTTTTGATAGGCGTTACGGGTAGCGTAGTCCTCCTCAAGGTAGGTCGGCTCGATACCTGTCTCAGTTTTTTGATCACCTTCGCTCTGCTCTTGTTTATCCAAAATGTCCTCTACAAAGGATGGCCGCTCGATCATTGGTTTCATTCACTCACCAATGGATCACTTTTGCTCTTTACTTTCTTTATGATCACAGATCCTGCCACCACTCCCAATGCCCGCAAAGCGCGCATCATTTGGGCCGTCGGTATTGGAGTACTGGCCTTCGTGCTGACTTCTTGGCAATATGTCCATACTGCCCCGATCTGGGCACTCGTGATCTACGCCCCTCTAACCGCTTTTTTAGATCGCTATTTCCAAGGCAAAAAATTTGCCTGGTAGACAAACACAAAACCTTTTAAATCTTTAAAGACATGCAAAGACTGTTTCTTTTGCTGCTCAGCTTCCTATTGCTGAGTGGCCAGGCTAACGCATTCTGTGGTTTTTATGCCGCAAAGCTTAGCGCCAACCTCTTCAATAAGGCTTCAGCCGTGATAATTGCCCGTTCTGGGAACCAGACCGTAATCACGATGGCCAGCGATGTACAAGGCTCCGTCAAGGACTTTGCCATGATAGTGCCAGTTCCTGTGGTACTCAAACGTAACCAAGTTCGACTCGCTCAACAGAACATTTTTTCAAAACTAGAGCAGTATTCTAGCCCTCGTTTGGTCGAGTATTATGACCCACATCCCTGTTATCAAAAATCTCTCATGGAGGAAGATGAGGAAATGCTCGATGATCTGGAAATGGAGGTCGAACCAACTAGCATGGCTGCTCCGGCCATAGAGCGAGATTATGGCGTAACCATCGTTGAACAATACTCTGTCGGCGAATACGATATTTTGATTCTTTCTGCTGAGGAATCTGGTGGTCTTGAGACATGGCTCAAAAAAGAGGGCTACAAAATCCCCGAAAAAGCGGCTGATGTGCTCGAACCCTATATCAAGAGCGACATGAAGTTTTTCGTGGTCAAAGTCAATTTAGACCGTCAGGCAGGTGGCGAAGCTCAGCAGCTGCGTCCGATTCAGATGAGTTTTCGCTCCGATAAGTTTATGCTGCCCATCCGCTTAGGTATGGCCAACGCCAAAGGAGACCAAGACATGATCGTGTATGGTTTTAGTGATCAGGGTCGTATAGAGACTGCCAACTATCGCACAGTTGAGATTCCTTCTAATGTAGATGTGCCTAGCAACCTCAAAACCGATTTTGATCAATTTTACCGTGACCTCTTTACCAATGCCTGGAAAAAGAATGGCAAGAACGCGGTTATGCTCGAATATGCTTGGAATCTCAGTGGCTACAACTACGTCAAATGTGATCCTTGCAACGGCCCACCACCTATTTATGCAGATCTGCGCGAGTCAGGGGTGTTTTGGGTCCAGGGCAATCCAAGCGGTTACCAAGGGGAGGTGCATTTTACCCGCTTGCACGTTCGCTACAATCGTGAAACCTTCCCTCAAGACCTGCAGTTTCAGGCTACTCCAAACAAGCAGGCTTTCCAAGGTCGCTATGTGATGCGTCATCCGCCCCAAGGCGCTGATTTTAGTTGTATGGGAGGCCAGCAATACCTCAAAGCTTTGCATGAGCGTCGCCAAGCAGAAGTTACCAATCTCGCCAATCTTACGGCTTGGAGCACTAGCAAGTATGAAACCTATGTTTCTGAATACGACCGATTTATCCAAGGTGATTATCAGCCCTTCTTTGGGCCTCTGCCCGAAGAAAATGACAATAAAGGTTTTATTCTAGTGCTGCCTTTTCACTTTGATGGCTGGGGAGGAACGATGCTTCTGATCTTGGGCTTTGGTTTATGTTTCTTACTGCTGCGCAGAACGCTCATCTTGCGTCGTTTGGCTCCTTTGGGACTCTTTTTGCTGCTACCAGCAATGGGCCAAGCTTTTTGTGGCTTTTATGTAGCGAAAGTTGATACGAAGGTGTTTAATAAAGCTTCCTCTGTGATTTTGGTCCGCGATGGTCGCCAATCAGTGGTTACTATGTCCAGTGATTTTGATGGTCCGGTACAGGATTTTGCCATGGTCGTGCCCGTACCGGAAGTCCTACAAAGAAGTCAAATCCGCCTTGCGAACCCAAAGATATTTGACAAATTAGATGCCTATTCTGGGCCGCGTTTGGTACAATACTTCGAGCAATCGCCTTGCTATCGGGCGATGGAGTTAGAATCAGTTCAACTCAGCGCTGTTTCTGTTGGTAGAGCCCAAAAGTTTAAGCGTTCCGCGAAGCGTGATAGAAAAGAATATGGCGTCCAAGTGGAAGAGCAATACGAAGTGGGCGAATACGATATCATCATCCTTTCTGCCAAAGAATCGGACGGTTTGGAGCGCTGGCTCACCGACAATGGCTACAAAATCCCAGTAGGCGCTTCCGAAGTATTGGAGCCTTATATTAAGAGCAACCTCAAGTTTTTTGTGGTCAAGGTCAACGAAAAAAACTTCCAGTTTCAGGGCAAAGCTGAGCTCAGCCCGATCCAAATTACCTATCGGACTGATAAGTTTATGCTACCAATTCGTCTCGGTATGGCCAATGCCAAAGGAGATCAGGACATGATCGTCTACGCTTTTACCCGCAATGGACGTATCGAAACCGCCAACTATCGTACGGTACCCATCCCTACTAATTGGAATGTCCCCAACGATCTGCGTCCTCGCTTCTCCCAGTTTTATAAGGCTACTTTTGATAAGGCCTGGGCCAATGCCGGCAAAAATGCAGTCATGCTCGAATATGCCTGGGACCTTTCTGGCGTCAATCCTGTCAAATGTGATCCCTGCAATGGTCCTCCGCCCATGTACTATGATCTGCGTGAGGCGGGAGTAGTTTGGCTTAAGGCTACCAATCAAAGCTATACGGGCAGTGTATTTATGACTCGCCTGCATGTGCGCTACAATCGAGAGACTTTTCCCCAGGATTTGCAGTTTCAGATTACCCCTTCAAAAGAAAAATTTCAGGGTAGATATGTCATGCATCAGATGAATGGTTATGGCGATTTTCAGTGTGATGCTGCGCAGGATTTTCTTAAAAAGGTCCGTGATCGTCGTCAGGATGAGGTGGAGAATCTGGCGATGCTAACGAATTGGTCCACAGGCCAGTATGCTAGTTATGTGAGCCAGTACGATCAGTTTATCAAGGAGGATTCGAATGGTTATTTTGAGGCTTTGCCAGAGGAGGATGAGGATGACCATAATAAGGGATTTCTTTGGTGGTTCACCTTCGGTGGAACGCTACTTCTCCTAGCTTTGGCTCCTTTGTTTTATCGTTCCGCGCAGCGGTATCAACTCAAAAGACTTGAGCGCCAATTGGCCTAATAATATTGATTGTTAGCTACTCATCATCGTGCAGTAGGGCGTTGACTCCTGCTGCCCATTTTGCTTAAGTTGTATGGCAGGAAAACCATGCAGAACCATAGCCGTAAATCTGTCTAGGGCAATTAGCCAAAATTCCTTATTTTTGGTTCCCTTAAGATAAATAGGTCTAAACCGTATGTTTGAGAGCTTACAGCAGAATATAGAAGGTGCTTTTCGTAAACTGAAAGGCCAAGGAAGAATTACTGACGTCAATATCGCCGAGACGCTAAAAGAAATCCGGCGCGCATTGATTGATGCGGACGTCAACTATAAAGTCGCCAAAGACTTTACCAACCGAGTCAAAGAAGAAGCCTTAGGGCAAGAGATATTGATCTCTGTTTCGCCAGGTCAATTGATGGTCAAAATCGTTCAAGACGAGTTGACCAAGTTGATGGGGGGACAGAATGAAGGCATCAGCATGGCCACCAACCCGCCGACTGTGATCTTGATCGCGGGTCTACAGGGTTCGGGTAAAACTACCTTTACGGGTAAGTTGGCCAAGTACCTCAAAAGCAAAGGCAAAAACCCACTACTCGTAGCCGGTGATGTCTATCGTCCCGCGGCGATTGATCAGTTGGGAGTATTGGGGGAGCAAGTAAGTGTCGATGTTTATGAAGAACGCGACAACAAAAATCCGGTCGAAATTGCGAAAAATGCCGTCAAGCATGCCAAAGCAAATGGCAAGGATTTGGTGATCGTGGATACCGCCGGTCGTCTTGCGGTGGATGAGCAAATGATGCGCGAGATCGCTGATGTAAAGTCTGCGATCAATCCCAATGAGATCCTTTTTGTGGTGGATGCCATGACGGGTCAGGACGCCGTCAATACAGCCAAAGCCTTCAACGATCGTCTGAATTTTGATGGGGTAGTGCTCACCAAAATGGATGGTGATACCCGTGGTGGTGCTGCTATTTCGATTCGTTCGGTAGTAGAAAAGCCGATCAAATTTATCTCAGCCGGTGAGAAACTAGATGCTTTGGAGCTCTTTTATCCTGAGCGTATGGCCACTCGTATCCTCGGTATGGGGGATGTGGTCTCCTTAGTTGAGAAGGCCCAAGAGCAGTTTGATCAGCAGGAAGCAGAGCGCTTACAGCGCAAAATCCGCAAAAATGAGCTGGATTTTGATGATTTCCTTTCTCAGATCAAAGCCATCAAAAAAATGGGTAACGTCAAGGACCTATTGGGGATGATCCCCGGTATGGGCAAGATGACCCGTAACTTAGATATCGACAATGATGCCTTCAAGCATATAGAAGCGATCATCCAATCGATGACCAAAGAGGAGAGAGCAAAGCCTCAACTCCTCAACGGTTCTCGTCGTCGTCGCATCGCTACTGGTAGCGGTCGTACTGTACGTGAGGTCAACGAACTCCTCAATCAGTTCCAGCAGATGAAGAAGATGATGAAAAAGATGAACGCCGCTGGACGCTCCGGAAAAATGGCTCGCAGCATGAGCCAAAT
This sequence comes from Bacteroidota bacterium, assembly GCA_038534415.1. Lineage (GTDB taxonomy): Bacteria > Bacteroidota > Bacteroidia > J057 > J057 > JBCAWW01. Next base: position 5,474 of record JBCAWW010000113.1, read on the forward strand.
GCAGATGATGCAAAACCGTCGTCGCTAAAATTTTCTAGGGATTTTGGGCTGGCCAAAGCCGAACTGCAGCATGTAAATTTGAAAAGGAGCAATACCTTTACGAATTTACATACTGCATTTTTTATATGTGGCTCACCCTTCAAGCCCTACTACAATGAAACACTTACTTTTTCCTCTCTTATTATTATTTGTGATTCCTTTGATTGCACAAGAAAACCTATCCTACCAAAAGCCACCGACTGAGATCCTAGAGTTGGTAGATGTACCCCTTGCGCCGGGTGTCATCATGGACAATGCCGCAGAAAACATGATTTTGCTGTATCGCGATAATTATAAGACCCTCGCGGATCTTTCTGAAGAAGAAATGCGATTGGCAGGATTGCGGATCAATCCCAAAACCAATATTGGTAGTCGGACGACTTATTACAAAAATCTTAAAGTCCAGAAGGTAAGTGGGGGCGAAGCCGTACAAGTCGAAGGCTTACCCGAAGAAGCTCGCCTTTCCAACTTCAATTGGTCGCCTGAGCAAGACAAGATTGCCTGTACCAATACCGCCGAAAATGGAGTGGAAGTTTGGATACTGGACCTAGCAAGCGCTACCGTAAGCAAAATTACAGCGCCTACTGTTAACGCCAATATGGGTAATCCCATTCGTTGGCTGGACTCCGAAAACCTACTGGTCAAGTTTATTCCCAAAGATCGCAAAGAGCTGATCAATACCGCTACTAGCGTTCCCGCAGGGCCTACCATCTCAAAAAGTGAGGGTGCCAAAGCCCAAAATCGAACCTATCAAGATTTGCTCAAAAACAATATTGATGAGCATAACTTCGAACAGCTAGCCTATGCCGAATTGCACAAGGTCAACCTAAAAGGCGAAAGCAAGGAGTGGAAAGAAAGTGCAATGTACCGTTCGGTTTCGCTTTCTCCAGACCGTAAGTATATCATGATTACGACGGTTCACCGTCCGTTTTCTTATATCGTGCCTTACTATCGTTTTCCGCTAAAAACCGTGATCTATGATCTAAGCGGTAAGGAAGTCAGCGTAGTAAATGAGGTGCCTTTGATGGAGGAAATGCCCAAGGGTTTCATGTCCGTCCGTACTGGGCGACGTGATATGCAGTGGCGCAGCGACCGTCCTGCTACTTTGGTTTGGGCCGAAGCTTTGGACGAGGGCGATCCTGAAAAAGAAGTTGAATTTAGAGACGAAATCTTCCAGATGGAGGCCCCGTTCCGCGATGGAGCGGTATCTCTTCTAAAGACTCAGCAACGCTTCAACAATATCCAGTGGGGCGATGACGAAACAGCCATTGCAACCGATTATTGGTGGAATAGCCGTAACCTAAAGACGTATATTTTTGATCCTTCGGACAACGCCAAGGCGCCTCAATTGCTTTATGACCGCAACTACCAAGATCGTTACAGTGATCCGGGTAGCTTCGTGCGCAAGCGCAATGAATATGGACGTTCTGTACTCGAAATGGACAAGGACAATTTGTTTTTGATGGGTGCCGGATATACCGCTGAAGGCCAATTTCCTTTTATCGATAAGCTGAGCCTCAAAGACCTTGAGACCAAGCGTTTATATCAATCTGAGTACACTGACAAGAGAGAAAGCCTGAATTCCGCTATCGATATGAAGAAGGGGGAGATACTCGTGCGTATCGAATCGCCTACTGAGTATCCAAACTATTACATCCGCAATATCAAGAAGGATGATTTGCAACAGGTTACGGCCTTTGCCAATCCGTTTAAGAGCCTACAAGATGTGCATAAAGAAGTTATCAAATACAAGCGTGAAGATGGGCTAGAGCTTTCTGGTACGCTTTATTTGCCGGTGGGCTACGATATGGAAGCCAAGGAGAAGATGCCGATGATCATGTGGGCGTATCCGCGTGAGTACAAAGACAAAAACAGCGCTTCGCAATCTACTTCCAATCCCAATAGCTTCATCTATCCCTACTATGGCTCGATGGTTTATTGGGTTACTCGTGGTTATGTAGTGCTTGACAATGCAGCCTTTCCGATCATTGGTGAGAAGGAAGATGAGCCCAACGATAGCTTCATCCCTCAGCTGGTTTCAAATGCCAAGGCGGCCATCGATGCGGTAGATGCATTGGGCTATATCGATCGCAATAAAGTAGCGGTAGGAGGCCACTCTTACGGTGCTTTTATGACGGCCAACTTATTGACGCATTCAGATCTTTTTGCAGCTGGTATCGCGCGTAGTGGTGCATATAACCGTACTCTGACGCCATTTGGCTTCCAAAGTGAGGAACGCACCTATTGGGAAGCACCGGATGTCTACAACAGCATGTCGCCCTTTATGAATGCGGACAAAATGAAGACCCCCCTCTTGTTGATCCACGGCGAGGCGGACAATAACTCTGGTACGTATCCTATGCAAAGTGAGCGTTATTTCAACGCACTTAAAGGTATGGGAGCCACGGCCCGTTTGGTGATGTTGCCAAAAGAAAGCCATGGCTATGCGGCTAAAGAGTCGATTCTGCACCTGCTTTGGGAGCAAGACCAGTGGCTAGAGAAGTACGTAAAAAATCGTATGCTAGAAGAGCCTGAGAATAAATAAAGCTTCTTGATAAGAAAATAAACGTTGGTAGATGATCGCATTGTCTGCCAACATTTTTTTTATGTCTCTGCTTCGCAGAACGCTTATAAGCGAGAGGAGCGTTCCGCGCAGCGGCCCCAAAAAACAAATCGGCCTCCGAGAACAGTGCTCAGAGACCGATTTTGTATATCAAAAGCAGAAGGCTACATCATCGCGCCTTCCATCATTTTGTCGCGTAAGGCCTTGATCTCCTCTGAGCGGATATACTCATCAAAGGGCAAGTAGCGGTCGATTACCCCATTGGGAGTCAATTCTATTACGCGGGTGGCGATAGAATTCATCAATTGCTGATCATGAGAAGTGAAGAGGATATTGCCTTCGTACTCCTGCATGCCTTTGTTGAGGGCCTGAATAGATTCGAGGTCGAGGTGGTTAGTCGGCTCATCCATGAGGATGAAGTTGGGGTGCTTGAGCATGACTTTGGACATCATACAACGCACCTTTTCGCCCCCTGAGAGCACACTGGACTTTTTATGGACTTCTTCACCAGAAAAAAGCATTCGTCCCAAGAATCCACGGATAAACTGCTCGTCGGCTTCGCCTCCTTCTGGGGCATACTGCCAAAGCCAGCTTACCAGATCCATATCTTGAGCACCGCTAAAGAATTCTTCATTTTCGTTGGGGAGATAATCGCTGGTGATCGTCTGCCCAAATTCGAATTTACCGGAATCGGCTTCTATTTCGCCAGCCAAAATCTCAAATAGGGCAGTAACTGCACCGGTCGTACGGCTGTAGAAAGCGATCTTCTCGTCGCGATTGACCGAAAATGAAACGTTCGCGAAGAGCGTTGTGCCGTCATGCGCTTTTTTACCTAGTTTCTCCACTTCCAAAATCTGACCTCCAGCTGGGCGATCGGCCGTAAAGGAAATGTAGGGGTATTTGCGACTTGAAGGTTGAATCTCTTCTAGATTGAGTTTCTCCAAAGCCTTTTTACGGCTGGTGGCCTGCTTAGACTTGGCGGCATTGGCGGAGAAGCGCTGGATAAACTCTTGAAGCTCCTTGCGCTTTTGTTCCATCTTTTTGTTTTTATCAGCAAGCTGTCTGGCCATCAATTGGCTAGACTCATACCAAAATGTATAGTTGCCGGTAAAAAGACGAACTTTTTGAAAGTCAATATCTACGATATGGGTACAAACCATATCGAGGAAATAGCGGTCGTGAGAAACCACGATCACGGTATTGCGAAAATCTGCGAGGAAGTCGGCCAACCAAGTAATAGACTCGGCGTCAAGGTCATTGGTAGGCTCATCAAGTAGCAGCAAATCTGGATCTCCAAATAAAGCTTGGGCCATGAGAACCTTAACTTTTTCTGCACCGCTCAATTCCTTCATTTGGCGGTAGTGGAGGTCTTCTTTGACACCGAGATGGCTAAGTAGCTCGGCGGCATCACTATCAGAGGTCCAGCCCCCCATTTCACCAAATTCGGTTTCCAACTCAGCGGCCCTTAAGCCATCCGCCTCGGTCGCTTCTGGATCCATGTAAATGGCGTCCTTTTCCATCATGATATCATACATCTTTTTATGACCCATTATGACGGTGGTGAGGACTTGTTCTTCTTCGTACTCAAAGTGATTTTGCTTGAGTACGGCCATACGGTTGCCAGGCTCTAAGTTGACATGACCTCTGGTTTGATCCACATCTCCTGACAAAATCTTCAGAAAAGTGGACTTGCCAGCTCCATTGGCACCAATGACGCCATAGCAATTGCCACGAGTAAACTTGAGGTTAACCTCATCAAACAAAACGCGTTTGCCGAATTGCAAACCTAAATTAGATACTGAGAGCATTATATGATTGGAATGTTTGCTGTATTATTTAGAGGCAAAGGCTGTACCATACCTCTATTTATCAGGCTGCAAAGGTACGCAATTTTTAAGAGAAAAGATATCTATCTACGAGAATGCATGAATAGGGTAAAAATAAATGCCATGCAGCACTATGTCTTCAACAAAAGATAACGTTTGTTAAAG
>JBCAWW010000114.1:0-10026 GCA_038534415.1 Bacteroidota bacterium
GTACCACAATAAGTGGAGACCGTATCATTTTCGATTTTGCGGATGGTGTAGTTATAGCCATCCATCACATAGAGGGCTCCGGTGGAGTCCATGGCCACATCCCAAGGGTAATTGAATCGAGCAGTTGCCGCAGGGCCATCATCACTGCCAAGAGCGCCCAATCCCGCTATAGTGGTAGTGAAACCCGTCGGAGTAACACGGCGGATTTTATGATTCCATTCATCAGCGACGATAATATCTCCATTTAGCGCTATGTCTATATCAAAGGGGCGATAAAAACGGGCAATAGAGCCAGCGCCGTCAGTATCTCCATCGACAAACGCTTGCCCAGCGATCGTAGTAACCACCCCGCCGGGAGTCAATTTTCGGATGGTATGCCCAATATGATCACAGATATAGAGGCTTCCATCAGCTGCTAGCACGATGCCCGAGGGTTCCGCGAAGCGGGCAGATAAAGCAGGGCCATCCTGTACCCCAAAACTGCCTGTGCCGGCAATGGTAGTAACATTGCCGAGGGTATCAATCTTACGGATGAGATAGTTTTTGGTATCCGCTACGTAGACGTTTCCATTTTCATCACAGGTAATCCCCCAGGGCTCATAAAAGCGAGCTACGTTTCCCGGCCCATCATCGGCCCCGATTTGGCCAGTGCCAGCGAGGGTACTTACCAGCCCCGTTTGGGTATCCATGACGCGGATCCTATGGTTCCAACGATCCGCGATATAAAGTTTTCCATGTTTATCAACCGCAATTCCATGAGGGTTATTGAATAAAGCTTGGGTTAATGCTGGCCCATCAGTATTGCCGATCACCTCAGCCTGTCCAGCTATGGTCGTAACCAATTGAGCATGGAGATGGCCTCCTCCAAAAAGGAAGAGGCATATCCAGCTATATACAATCCATTTAATATTCATTGGGAAGGTGCAGATGTAAAAAAGGTGTTGAAGCGCTACTTAAATAGCTGACTGAGTTTCCAGATTATCGCTAAGTGAGCTTTTGGGTTGGAGGGATTTCTCGATGCTAGTGGCATACTGTTCAGAAATCACCTTCCAAGTATAGCGACGTTGGGCTACTTCGCGCATATTTTCACCAGTGGCAGCGCGGCTTTCGGGTGTCAATTGACGAAGCTCAGCCAAGAGTTTATCAGCAGAATCAAAGAAGATTGCCTTGCTCTCGGTGGTCTCACGATTGAAAATCACATCAAAAGAAATAATAGGTAGGCCAAGGTTCATGGCTTCTACCAAAGAAGGATTGGTCCCCCCTGCGCTGTGGCCGTGAAGATAGACGTAAGAATTGGCTCGCAACATATCCAATACTCGCATATCTCGAATAAAGTCTAACATGTGGATGTGCGCGTACTTGCTATACTTTTGACGCATGCTACGCCCAAAAGCACTATCATTCCAGTTGCCGAGAATGACCAATGAGATATCTTCGAAGCGCGAAAAGCCTTCGAGTATCATTTCGATATTGTTTTCAGGCTCGATGCGGCAAGCTTTGACGGCGTAGCGGCCTGAGAGAAAAGGATAAGCTTCACGATCCTCAGCCTGGATCTCGGCGCTGCGCGCATGGTCTCCGCCATAAGCAATCATATCAGATTCACGCCCGTAAATTTCGGTTACATAATCTTGAATGCCTTTGTTGTCAGCCACAATACGGTCCGCATAGCGATTGGCGAGTTTCTCCGCAAATTTGAGATAAGACTTGGCAAATTTGCCCCACTTAGGACGCCTCCATTCTAGTCCGTCAATATTGACTATCAACTTTTTGGAAGGAAAAAACCACTTGATAATGGGCATCACCAAACCACCAGAAACGCCAAGTACCACTAGCACATCATGGCTCCATACCGCCCATAGCATAGCGATGATATCGTAAATGACGCTCTGGGCACCATTGGCTTTAAAAGGTATATACTTGACTTTGGCTCCCTCCCATGTATCGGGTCTTTCATGAGCCTCATACATGGTTTTGGTATTGTAAACGGTTAGGTCGTAGCGATTGGCAAGGTTCAATACAAAGTGGTGCGCGAGGGTCTCGAGTCCTCCGTAGCGGGCAGGCACCCCTACTACACCAATGATAGCAACTCTCGTTTTATTTGACATAAATGTACTATTGGTTTTGACAAATATATTCCCATAAACCAAATTTTATAAATGATAAAATATATAAATCAAACATAAGTTCAACAAAAAATTATCAGTGTTAAGCGAGTTTACATAGAGGAAAGAATACGCCATACAATCAGCGGGAAAATCCAACAGGAGGAAATAGTTTTGGAACTCATATCGATGATTATATGCTGTTCAATTCAATCGAATTTGCCATCTTCTTACCGCTGGTCTTTCTCCTCTACTGGAGTAGACTACGCCAAAACCTAAAGGCGCAAAACTTACTGATCTTGGTGGCCAGCTATGTATTTTATGGTTGGTGGGACTATCGCTTCTTAGGGCTGATCGCCTTGAGCTCCCTAATTGACTATGCAATCGGTTTTAAAGTGGCCCAGGCGCCAAATAAGTCGATAGCGAAGAGATGGCTCAGTCTGAGTCTATTGAGCAATTTGGGGATGCTAGGTGTCTTTAAATACTATGACTTTTTTGTGCATTCGCTGATGGATGGGCTTGGGAGTTTTGGGATGAGCTTAGATTGGCCAACCTTAAATATTATCCTGCCCGTCGGGATTAGTTTTTACACCTTTCAAACCCTCAGCTACACCATCGACATCTATCGGGGCAAACTTAAACCCAGCCAAGACCCTGTTACCTTTTTTGCCTTTGTGAGTTTTTTCCCGCAATTAGTTGCCGGACCGATCGAAAGAGCTACGCATCTCTTACCTCAATTTCAACAAAATCGCAGTTTTAGCCGCAAACAAGCTCGCCAGGGATTGGAGCTGATTCTATGGGGCCTTTTCAAAAAAGTAGTCATCGCCGACCGACTATCTCAATACATTGAGATCGTCTTTAATAGCCCGGAAAATTTCAGCGGTATTACCGTCCTAATCGCAACGGTCTTCTTTGCCTTTCAGATATATTGTGATTTTTCCGGCTATTCAGATATTGCCATCGGTACGGCCAAGCTATTTGGTTTCGATCTGATGGTCAATTTTAGGACCCCATACTTTAGTCGTTCTCTCAAAGAGTTTTGGAGTAGATGGCACATATCCCTATCGACTTGGTTTAGAGATTATGTTTATATCCCTTTGGGGGGCAATCGTACCACAAACGCGCGATGGTTGAGCAACCTTTTGCTAACCTTTTTAATCTCAGGCCTCTGGCATGGCGCTAACTGGACTTTTGTGATCTGGGGGGCTATCCATGGCGGAATCTCAGCTTTTGAGGCTTGGCTCATGAAAATCGGGCGCTACCCAAGGGGAGCTGGCTGGCTTCATAGAGGTACTACCTTCATCATCGTCTGCCTGGCATGGATATTTTTCAGGGCCAATAATGTAGGAGACGCCTTTAGCTTGATTGCCAGCATACCGGACAATCTACTTAGCCAAGTCAGTTCGCTCTCCGAATTTGGGATGGCATTACGAAGTTTTATTGGAGCAAGACAAGAGTTTATTTATAGCATGCTTTCCTTTGGTCTGTTGCTCAGTATCGACTGGTTGATAGGCGAAGAAAACTTCCCTCATCTCATGGCTAGGATCCCCAATTGGCTTCGCTATGGCTTTTACTACCTATTAGCGGCTTGGATCCTTTATTTTGGTGCGTTTAACCAATCAGCGCAATTTATCTACTTCCAATTTTAAATTATGTGGCAAGGAGAAATAACCGCCTTTGTTCGTCGCTTATTGATATTGAGCCTACCATTTGCCTTTATTTTTGGTGGGGTAGCCTTGATCGATCCTTTTGATTTTGTTTCACAGAACGCTCTTCTCCCGCGTTCCGAAAAGGAATATATCTCCTTTCATCTCAACTATACGTTTTGGAAGTACCTGCGCTATCAAGAAGAGCCCGTTGCGGATATATTGCTGGGCGACTCGCGTATGGAAGGCCTTACCGAAGCACAAATGCAACGCATCACTGGCAAGCCTTATTTCAATTTTGCCTTTGGTGGGGGTACAGTACCTGAGATGATCGAAACCTTTTGGTTTGCCAGCAAACAGACCCAACTAAAGAGCGTCAGCTTCGGTCTCAATTTTGGCCGCTATAATGCCTTTAATAATGATAATCGTTGCCGGGAGGCCAAAGAATTGATCGACAACCCATATCGCTACCTGATTCATCAGTCAGTACTTAAGAGCTGTTTTTACATACTAAAAGACCAAATTACTGGCCAACAAAGTGTGCTCACCAAACCCATGATGGACAAAGAGGCTTTTTGGCAGCACCAGTTAAACTTTCTAGCCAAAACTTTTTATCGCGACTATGCTTATCCGGCTGAGTATTATGCACAGCTAAAAGAAGTGGTGGCGTTCTGCGAAGCAGAAAACATTGAATATCAATTTATTATACTCCCAACACATGTCGAATTGCAGGACAAAATCATAGAGTACGGGCAAGAAGAAGCCTATCAGCGATTCCTATCTGACCTCCACAGCCTAGGCCCAGTACATGATTTTCACGCTAAAAATTCGCAGACATCCAATAAGGACTTATTTAAAGATCCCTTTCATTTTGGGTCTCAGATTGGCGACCAAGTGATAGAACAGGTGTTTGGCAGGCAGTAAAAGATTGTCGTATTTTCTGGTATGACTACTACCAGCGAAGCGCAAAAAGCCCGCAAACTACTATTGAGAGGTCTTTTGTTTCCTCTCAGCATATTTGCAGTGGTGCTTTTAGCCATCTACTTTCCGGACCGTTTTACTCATATCGGTGATTTTGAAACCAAAAGCCTGATCGTACCCCTATTGATGGTGATCATGTTTGGGGTTGGGACAGAGCTGAAATGGCAAGATTTCAAAAACGTCATCAAGATGCCCCAAGCGGTATTAGTAGGGGTTATTTGCCAGTTTAGTTTAATGCCTTTGGTGGGCTATGCTTTGATTAGCCTTACAGATCTCCCTCCAGAAATAGCTGCAGGCGTCATTTTGGTAGGCTGTTCCCCCTCTGGACTCGCGTCCAACGTCATGTCTTATTTGGCCAAGGCCAATCTAGCCCTTTCGATCACTCTGACAGCAGTAGCGACCCTACTCGCACCCTTTCTTACGCCCTTATTGATGAAGCTTTTTGCTGACCAATTGGTCTCAATCTCTGTATTGGATATGATGTGGAGCATTTGCAAGATTGTCATCATACCGATCGGCCTTGGCTTGTTATTTAATGCTTGGCGCAAAGATCGCTTTCCTATCCTCCAAAAGGTATTACCCTTGATCTCGATGTTTGGCATCGCCTTTATCATCTTGGTTATCACCGCTGTAGGGCATGAAGGCCTCAAAATGGTGGGCTGGACCTTGGTTTTGATTATCATCGCCCATAATACCATTGGCTACCTCCTCGGCTACGGCATTTGCAAAGCGTTCCGTATGACGGAAGAAAACTGCAGAACCATCGCCTTAGAAGTCGGCATGCAAAATAGTGGTTTAGCGGCGGGGATTGCCGTAAGCATGAACTTGGCCGGGACTATGGGACTTGCTGCCACCGTATTTGGGCCTTGGATGAATATTTCGGGCTCCTTATTAGCGACATTCTGGCGGGTGAGAGGCAAGAAAGCGAATCCTAATGAAGCAAACGAAACCCTTGCATAGCAACAAAATCTTTGTGATGTTAGTTTAAAATTTGCATTCCAATAACGATACCTCCTGATGAGACGCTTATCCACTACTTTTTACCTCTTAGCATGCCTGGGATTTTTGATCAGCATCGCAGGCTGTGCCGAAAGCACTAAACAAAGTCAAACTACTCCCTCTTATCCGAGCGCCGATACAGATAATGGAGGCATCAATCTTCCTCAAGGATTTGGGGCGGCGGTGGTAGCAGATGATCTAGGTAGAGTGCGCCATATTGCCCTGAGAGACAATGGAGATATTTTTGTCAAACTACGCAAACTCACCGAGGAAGGTACCAGTATCTTGGGGCTTCGTGATAGTGATGGGGACGGCAGAGCCGATGAAAAAGTAGGCTTTGGCGATTATACTGGAACAGGAATCGCAATTTATCAGGATCATCTATATGCGACTAGCGACACCGGCGTCTACCGGTATAGCTTTGCGGGAGATGCATTGATGCCAAATCAGCAAAGAGAAGACATTGTCACCGGATTTCCGCGGCAGGGGCAACATGCCAACAAAGCCATCGCGTTTGACGATGCAGGGCACCTCTATGTAGACATTGGTGGCCCCTCAAATGCTTGTCAGGAAAAGGCTCGTAGCCCCAAATCACCTGGTTTAGATCCCTGCCCACAACGTGAGTGGGCCGCTTCGGTTTGGCAGTTTGACGCCAGCAAAGCCGGCCAAACTTTGCAAGAAGATGGGGTAAAATACGCTACCGGCATTCGCAATGCGGTCGCAATTGATTGGAGTAGCGCCTGGAACTCGCTCTTTATCGCTCAACATGGCCGCGATGACATCTATCGCCTATGGCCTCAATTTTATAAAGAATCCGACAATGCCGAGCTACCAGCAGAAGAATTTCTCAAAGTAAGTGAAGGCGATGATTTTGGCTGGCCCTACTGTTATTACGACCATTTTCAAAACCAAAAAATGCTGGCACCTGAATATGGTGGCGATGGGAAAGAACAGGGAAGATGTGAGGGGATCAAAGAACCTGCGATGGCCTTTCCTGCACATTGGGCACCAAACGACCTTCTTTTTTACACTGGAGATCAATTTCCTGCCCACTACAAAAATGGAGCGTTTATCGCCTTTCATGGTTCTTGGAACCGGGCTCCCCAAGAGCAGCAAGGCTACAAAGTAGTATTCATCCCTTTTACCAACGGCAAGCCAAGTGGTGAATTTGAAGAATTTGCGGTTGGTTTTCCCGGTATCGAAGAGGTCAAGAGTCCCGGCGATGCCCTCCACCGCCCGATGGGCCTAGCCCAAGGACCTGATGGTTCGCTCTATATTACGGACTCAGTTACGGGCAAGATTTGGCGAATTATTTACTACGGTAACGCCTAAAACCTTATTTTTGACTATAAACATAAACATACCCTATAATTTTCTACGATGAAATATTTGACCATTCTATTTGCCGCATTACTCTTTATCGCTTGTGGCGGCGGAGGATCAGAAAGCGCAGCCAATGAGGAAACGGCTCCGGTAGAAGAAACTGCTCCTAAAATCAATGCTGCAAAAATGGCTCAGGGTGGAGCCGTCTATAAGCAATATTGTATCGCTTGCCATATGGAAAATGGTCAAGGCGCTGCTGGTCTCAATCCTCCTCTGGTAGACACCAAATATGTATTGGGAGATAAGGAAGCTTTAATTTTGATCGCCCTTAATGGTTTTAATGGCGAAGAACTCGAAGTAAAAGGAGAAATCTATAATGGTATTATGACTCCGCATGATTTCCTTTCTGATGCAGAATTGGCCAACGTTTTGACCTACGTTCGTAACTCTTGGGGCAATGAGGCCTCTGAAGTTACCATCGAAGAAGTGGCAGAAGCACGGGCCAAAAATGATGGTGCATAGCCAAATAGACAAGACTAAAAATGATAAGCGGCGCTCATAAGGGCGCCGCTTACTGTTGACAAAAACACGATTTTTTCTCCTCTAAGCCTGCTTTTCCCATGAGATCAGTACTTTTCCTTTTACTCTCTCTCCCATTTGTGCTTCAAGCACAGGATACCTTTTCGATTGTTGCTGTGGACAGTGTGACAGGCGAAGTAGGCAGTGCCGGAGCTTCCTGTCTCGATGCAGGAGTTGTGGCTGGTGGGGTCGCAATAATCGGCGATCTGATACCAGGGCGGGGCGCGATCAATACCCAATCATTTTACCTCCAAAGCAACCAAAACAATGCCCGCAACCGCATGCTCATGGGCGATTCTCCTGATCAGATCATCAATTTTTTGGTTGCCAATGATGCTCAAAACGATGCCCAAGTACGTCAGTACGGGATCGCAGATCTAGATGCAAATGCTTCTCCAAGAGCAGCTGCTTTTACCGGTATTGATTGCTTTGACTACAAAAACCAGATCGTAGGGCCTTACTATGCCATTCAAGGCAATATTTTGGCAGGCCAAGAAATATTGGACTCTATGGAGACTCGCTTTCTCAATGCTAGCGGCTCACTCGCCGAACGCTTAATGGAAGCTTTACAAGGCGCGAATGTTCCCGGAGCCGATACTCGCTGCCTCAACGAAGGCGTCTCCTCGCAGTCTGCTTACCTCCGCGTGGCGCGCCCCAACGATATTTATGGCTCGCCCTATCTAGACATTGTGGTAGATCAAACTCCCTTTGGCCAAGAGCCTATTGATTCGCTCCAAAACCTCTTGGACGCCTGGACAGCTCCCGACTGTAATTTTGCTATCCCATCAGATGTAAAACAAGTCGCTCAAAAATGGGATACGACTCTTTCTAGCCAAAATATTTGGGTGTGCGAAGGCGATAGCCTGATATTGAGTGGTAATTTCAATACCGTCTTTCTCGAGGATGGTGCGTATTATCGCGGGACTACTGGAGGCCTTAATACCATCTACATTCCCAAATCAGCCGCCTATGATGCAGGGAGCCAGACCATCAATACGATTTATCACGGTCCAAATTCGCAGATTATTGATGCAGGAGCCGCTCCTGAGATCACCTCTTGTGATAGCATCACTTATGACTATAGCGATGCGCCTGCCGCTATTTGTGCCCTCAATACCCGTTTGGAGGAGAAGCTTGTCTTTAGCTGGCAGTATCATTTTGAGGCTGCGGCAGATCTTCTACGGCTGCGCCGAACGCTTGGTCTCGGAGCCGGCGAAGTCAGCCTTTATGATATCAATGGTGCCTTGATCAAAACTCAAGTAGTGCAAGCTTCTCAGACTCAAGTAGATTGGGCATTTGGCGCACTCAGCCAAGGTATCTACTTACTCCATTGGCGTTCGGGCAGTGAATATCAAAGTGTAAAATTGCTTTTGTATTAGTCCTTTGGGGGCCGCTTCGCGGAACGCTTATTGCGGCCAGGTGGTAGGAATAAGGCTTAATGGAGGACAATCCGCTTTACTTTTTGTAAGCTTTCATCTCCCACTCTCACGAAATAGATGGCTTTTGAGCGCTTTTCGGAGCCAAATTTCTACGGGAAGAAATCATGCTGTGCTTGTCCATAGTGGGAAGCGACAAATCGCCTACACATGCGCTTCACCAGAAGCTTAAAGCGCCAAAGCATCCTCTAAGATATAGTTGAGTTGGTCTACGTCTGAGTCATTGAGCTTGAAGGAGCCATAAAAAGTGCGAAACTCGTCGGTATGAAAGAGTACATTTTCAAGATCTTTGATATTGAGTTCCATCACTGATTCGGGACCTGCATTGCCGCAAAAAAAGCATTGACTAAAGGGATTGGCTGAAAGCACATAGCGATCGTAAGTTACCGGGATTACATAGCCCGAGATGGCTATTTTTTCTCCTTCGATAGATTTTACCGCTGGGCCAAAAACCGGAAATAGGAGTGAATCTTTGATCTCTCTGAAGTAGCGAGATTCAAACTTCACATCTGCTAGATCATTCCAATTGATCTGCTGTACGCCTTCTGGAATGACAACTTCTACTTTGGCGGCAGGGATAGCAGTGGTCGTATCTACTCCTTGTGTAAGCTCCGACTGAGCGTTCTCCGAAGGAGTAGCCCCCCCTCCACCACAAGCCCAAAGGCTCATCGCCAAAAGTGTAAATAGCCAAAGATTACCCCTCATAAGGACGCGCATTTTCAAGTATATAATTGAGTTCAAGCTCTGCATCATTAAGCCGTAAAGTACCGATAAAAGTTACCACTTGATCTGTTTCATATTTGCGACGTCTTTTGGCCAGTCTCAGCTCAATCACCGACTCCTGTCCTGCTCCCCCACAAAAGAAACAAGTATTGAAGGGATTGGCCGAAAGACGTCGCAAATATGAAACAGATCAAGTGGTAACTTTTATCGGTACTTTACGGCTTAATGATGCAGAGC
>JBCAWW010000115.1:0-10004 GCA_038534415.1 Bacteroidota bacterium
TCCTTATCGATTGAATATAAAACTGAATCCTTCTCTCCATACCAATTCATCCGAAGATTTAAATATTCTATGGCCAAGTTGGCCTCATGCCGAGTGGCTAAGACAAGTTCTACAAGCAGCCTTTCATTAAGCTCAACATATTCGAACCGGCGAGCGATAAATTCAAAAGTCAAGTTTTCCGGTTTTGCCCCCTGCCATTGGTGTTTAAGTACAATATTGTTGAAATAACCGCTAGCCTCTTGGCCTGGCTCAAATTGAATATCCCTAATCTGTAATTTTGCGGGTCTCTGCCCCTGCTGAAGCGTATCCTGCCAATGCCAACTCAAAGGCAAAATGTCTCCTAAGATATGGCTAGGCAATAGGTCAGAATCATATTCCTGGGACTTGATGAAATCACCTTCTTCATCCAACAAGTTCATCGAGAAACTAAGTCGCTTCCCCGCCTGCTCTGCAAACTGCATATTTGCGCGAAAATCGTAAACCACAATCGAGCGTTCGCCGAAGGCGTAAACATCCCAATCTGAACGCTCAGCTCTCATCAGCAAGCCTTTTGGCATAGGCCCCCAATCAACCGGCACCGCTAAATCTCCTTCGGGAGCCAGCCTAGGAGCCTCCTTATCAGCACTGACTTCTACTTGATCGCCTTTGTTCAATACAAATAGAAGCACCGCACCAATTAGAACAAGACCAATGATCCAAGTAAAATTCCGTTTCAATCCCATCAATCCTATAATCTACTTTCAGTATATTAGTAAAGCTAACTTTCCAAAACTACCGCGAATTTATGAAATCTCAGACGCTCTTAATTACCGCTTTCATTTTGTTATTGGGTGCTTGCCGTACCAGCGATGATATTAAGCAAACATTTCAATTACCGCATAGCGAACCCGAAGCAGTGGGCGTCTCAGCCTCCAAACTCGCCAAGATGGACTCTGTCTTTGCCTCCTATACTTCCTCAAAAAAGGTACCAGCTGTAGGAGCAATGATGATTAGAAAAGATCAAGTAGTCTATCATAGCGCCCATGGCGAACGCATCCTCGGAGCAGATCCACTAGATAAGAAAGACATCTTTCGCATCGCTTCTATGAGTAAGCCTGTTACAGTGGTCGCAGCCTTGATTTTGCTGGAGGAAGCTAAACTCAAATTGGATGATCCAATCGAAAAATTTATCCCCGAATTTGCCTCTCCAAAAGTGATAGAAACGTTCCGCGAAGCGGATACCACCTATAGCACGATCAAGGCCGAAAGCTCCATCACTATCCGGCACTTGATGACTCATACTGCTGGCATAGGCTATCCTTTTATACAAAAAAGAGCCGCCATGCTCTACTATCCTCAAGGTATTTTGGATGCTTTTAGCCTGGATAGTGTCAAGATCGAAGAGACAGCCACCAAAATTGCTGGTCTCCCTCTACTCCATCAACCCGGACAAAAATACACTTATGGCCTTAGTATAGATGTCTTGGGCAGAATCGTTGAAATCGCTTCGGGACAGGATCTTGCAAGCTTTATGGAAGAGCGCATTTTCGAGCCTTTGGGAATGGAAGATACCGGCTTTTACCTGCCAGCCGAAAAAGCAGATCGATTGGTAGAAGTTTATGTACCCGATAGCTTAGGCGGCTTAATCAGTATCCAAAAAGATCAAAACGACTTCCCCATCAATTATCCTATACAAGGCGCTCAAACCTATTATTCAGGTGGAGCAGGCTTATGTTCTACCGTCGAAGATTACGCGCGTTTTGCCTTGATGCTTGAAAACGGCGGCATATTTAGTGACACACGTATCTTACAGGAAGCTAGCGTACAAAAGATGGCATCCAACCACTTGGACCCTCAATATTTTGGGGAATATCAATTTGGACTTGGGGTAGGCATCTCTCAAGCAGACGAAGGTGCCCTGCATCCTGATAAACTCGGACGATTTGGCTGGGGAGGCTACTTCAAAACCCGCTATTGGTCTGATCCGAGCGAGGATTTTGTCATTGTCATGATGTGCCAAATGGGGCCCAGCGGCATTGCCTCGGACCAGATGATGGACCAAGCCATGAAACTGGCCTATGAAAGCTTAAAAGTCGAGTAAGCTCCTTAGTTTTTCTTCCAAGCGCGCATTGGCCATAAACTGTTTTTCCAAATCAGGATGAAACGGTACTGGCGTGTCCAATGAACCAACTCTGACTACGGGACCGTCGAGTGCTGCAAAACAGTGCTCGCCGATACTCGCTGCAATTTCTGCTCCAAATGCCCCGGTATAGGTATCTTCATAAAGCACGATACACTTGCCCGTTTTGCGCACCGAGCGAAATACCGACTCGCGGTCCCAAGGAATCAAGGTCCGCAGATCGACAATTTCTATGCTAGCGTCGGGAATGTTTGCCGCCGCTGCCTTGGCCCAATGCACGCCCATACCGTAGGTGATGATGCTGACATCCTCTCCGCTTTGTACGATATCTGCCTCCCCGATCGGAAGATTGTAATAATCGGTGGGGACATCGCCGCTAGTAGAACGATAAAGGCCCTTATGCTCAAAAAATAGTACCGGATTCGGATCTAGAATCGCGCTGGTCAATAGCCCTTTCGCATCCATGGGATTAGAAGGATAGACGATTTTAAGACCGGGAACAGAGGTAAACCAAGCTTCATTGCTTTGTGAGTGATAAGGTCCCGCCCCCATTCCTCCACCGGTAGGCATACGCACGACGACATCGGGAGCATGGCCCCAACGATAATGATTTTTGGCGAGATTGTTGACGATTTGGTTGAAGCCGCAGGAGACAAAATCAGCAAACTGCATTTCGATCATTGCCTTGTGGCCAGCAAGCGAGAGGCCCATGCCTGCTCCTACGATAGCGGATTCGCAGATAGGGGTGTTACGGACTCTGGCTTTGCCGAACGCTTCTATAAAACCTTCGGTAATCTTAAATACACCGCCATACTCGGCAATATCTTGTCCCATCAATACGAGATCATCATGCCTTTCCATCGCTTGGCGAAGCCCTTCACTGATCGCGTCTACAAAGCGAATTTCTTTGCTTTGGGCTGGATTAGGGATTTCTAAGGCATAATCGGCGGGGGCATAGACATCTTGCTTTTCTTGCGAAAGGGAAACACTAATGCTTGGCGCGTCAAAGGCTTCCTTGACGGCTTCGTTAATATGACTTTTAGTGGATTTTCTAAGTTGCTTGATGCGTTCTTCGGTAATCACCCCTTCAGCAATCAAGAATTGTTCAAAATTTTTGACCGGATCTTTTAAGCCCCATTCGTCAAATAATTCTTGTGGTACGTATTTAGTTCCTGAAGCTTCTTCATGCCCACGCATCCGGAAGGTATTACATTCCAAGATGACGGGCTTGCGGTCCTCTCTCATTTGACGAGCAATCGCACTCACTACGTGATAAACTTCTAGTACATTATTGCCATCGATGGAGTAGCCTTTGATCCCATAGCCATGTGAACGATCAGCTAAGCTTTCACAACGGAACTGCTCACGACCGGGCGTGCTGAGGCCGTAGCCATTGTTTTCGATCACAAATAAGACTGGAATATCCCAAACAGAGGCAACATTGATTGCTTCATGAAAGTCTCCTTCACTAGCCCCGCCATCGCCAGAAAAGGGTACGGCAATAAAATCTTGATTGTCCAGATTACTGGCTAAGGCCAGCCCATCCGCTACGGGCAGCATGGCTCCTAAATGAGAGATCATGCCAAACACTCGGTGCTCGGGAGAGCCAAAGTGAAAGGAGCGGTCCCGCCCATTGGTAAAGCCCTCGGCTTTGCCGAGCCATTGTTCGATCAAGCGACGCAACGGAATACGACGGGTCGTAAAGACTCCCAAATTGCGGTGCAGAGGCAAGATATAATCTTGGGTCTGCAAGGCTTTGGTCAGGCCAACGGCGATGCCTTCTTGTCCGATACCCGAAAACCATTTGCTAATCCGACCTTGTCTGAGCAGGATCAGCATCTTTTCTTCGACCATCCGCGGCAGAAGAATATCTTGGTACATTTCGAGAAGGAAGTCGTTTGAAAGGCTGCGTCGATTGTATTGGATCGGACTCTTTACCATAGGGGGCTGGGTAATTTTTACCCACAAAGGAAAGGCTTTCTGAGCAAAAAAAGAATGGATTTTTTGAATGCCAGTTTTAGTCTGGGCTTCCAGCCAATTGAAAGGGAACTAAATCGAGTACTTGAGGCTTTGGATCTCCTTCTTTGATCACATAATGGCTGTTGAGCGGTAGATCACCAAAGCTTTGTTCTTGTCCACTAGGCCAGCTTATCGTCAGTTTTTCTAAGCGTTCGGCACGGCCGAACCCCCATTCTACCTCTAAGCTGGAAGCACCAAAAGAACCGCCCGTACTTAGCGTTTCGAATTGACGCCAAATCAAATCACCCGCACTCAAAGTAGCCTCTAGGCGCGCGCCAATAGCATCTCGGTTACTTTCAGTTCCTTCTAGGCGTAAACTAATCCACCGTTGATTTTCAAAACCGGGATTGACAAAAAGGGCGTTGGTAAAGACATCGCCCTCATATGCGCCTCCTACCGTCATATAAATATCCTGATCACCATCTCGATCCAAATCGCCAAAAGCAAGGCCATGACCTTTTTGCAAGTGCCCAAAGCCACCAGCAGCGGTAACCTCTGCGAAATGGGTTCCTCCTTCGTTGAGAAACATCCGATTGGGAACGACACTCATAGGATTAGGCGCACCCGTACCGATATAAAAATCTGGAAAGCCATCATTGTTAAGATCGCCAAAGTTGCTCCCCATAGCATGAACCGACCGAGCCAGACCTAGGGAATCGGCCATCTCCGTAAAACTTTCATCGCCATTGTTGTGATAGATGTGGATGCGTTCGGCGAAGGCGCCTCCCTCTAAGAGTTCGCGGCCAAAAACGCCTCCCAGATAGGTATAGGCGTTCATATCATAACTCGCCACGAGTATGTCCTGCCAACCGTCATTGTCATAGTCCCAAAACCAGCAAGGAAAGCTAAAATGCGGCTTTTGTACGCCTGCTGGCATAGCTATGTTGGCAAATTTGCCTGCCTGATTTTTGTAGAGTTTGTTGTTGCCACCCAGAGTTGAAATGTAGAGATCTGGCCAGCCATCATTATTGATATCTCCCCAACTGACGCCTTTGACGATCGCACTTACGTGTATGCCCCGTTCTTTGGCGATTTCGCTGAATGTCCCATCACCATTGTTGCGGTACAACTCACAAAAGACGCCTTTGCCCTTGGCGGATTCATTGCCAATAAAGAGGTCCAGCCAGCCATCACGGTCAAAATCGGCCCAAGCTGCCGTTTGAGTGGGAAAAGCGGCCCCGAGACCAGCCGTAAAAGTGACGTCTTCAAAGGTGCCATCGCCGCGATTGCGCAGCAGTGAATTGGGATGCTGCCCGTGTTCTGTCAGCCAACCTCCTCGTAACACCAAAATATCACGATGACCGTCGTTGTCATAATCGGCATGTACGGCATTCAAACCGCTGGTGATACCCAATAGTCCAGCCGCCTCGGTATGATCGTAAAACTGTCCCTTTTGGTCGTTGAGCATCAGTCTTACCTGATCCATCATGCCATAAGAAGTCGCAAAAATATCGAGATAGCCATCGCTATTAAAATCATCGATACAAGCGCCTCCAGAAAGACCATTGATCGCCGTAGCAGTCTGCATGGCTACATTTTCGAAGCGAGGAAAATCCTTTTTTTGGCGTGTCCAATCTGGATAATTTAAACGCCAGGCCTCAGGAATATCGCTTTGGGCAGTGCCTAAAGTTTGATAGGCAAGATTGAGCAGCCAAAGTGATTGATAATCTTCAGGACTGCGGCGCAAAATCATTTCATATAGCTCAATGGCTTTTTCGGAGCCCGTGCGCAATTGGTGCAAGGCTTCTGGCTGGAAAGGAATAATGCAGGAGCTCGCGCTATGCTGATTGAGACAATTTTCGAGTTCGCCTTGGCGAAGATAGGCTACCGCTAAAAGCTCAAAGATAGCTTTGTTGCTTTGAGTGATATTTTCGGATTGGACACCGCCATTTTGCGCCAAATAGGCACTAATTGCTTCAATACAAGCCTCCGTATCTCCGGCATTGAGGAGCTCGGTCCAGTAGAGATATTGATATTTGAGTTTTTGATTGTCAGTGCTTGCCGTATCTGCCTGCGCCTTGTACCAGTCGGCTCTTTGGGCATTCCAGTGGTAGTACATTTCAGGTTTACCCTCAGCCACTAATCGCGCTAGCTCCGCAC
This sequence comes from Bacteroidota bacterium, assembly GCA_038534415.1. GTDB lineage: Bacteria > Bacteroidota > Bacteroidia > J057 > J057 > JBCAWW01. The sequence goes on from JBCAWW010000115.1 coordinate 6,239, forward strand.
GCATATCAGGACTTGATTGACAAGCACATAAGCACAAAACAAGACTGAGCGTTCCCCAAAGGGTGCACCTAAGACCAAAGCTCATCGCACTCATAGTTTGCCTTCTAATTTGAGCAACTGCATTTTATAAATAGCCGCTACGGTCATAGAATCCGTAATTTCAGCTGCTTCCACCTTTTGGTATAGCTCTTCTAAGGTCCATTTCTGAATGTCGATGGCTTCTGATTCTTCGGGTTCTGCTTCGCCCTCGGTCAGCCCAGTAGCCAGATAGATGATGGCCCATTCGTCGCTCACGGCATTGGAGAGATGCATCTCTACGATGGGTTCATAGCGTTCGGCGACTAAGCCGGTCTCCTCCTTGAGTTCCCGCTCCGCAGTAACGAGTAACTCTTCTCCCGGAGGGCAGCCTCCCTCAGGAATTTCCCAATGATATTGGTCCAAGGGAAAGCGAAATTGGCCCACCATCCAGATATAGCCATCTTGATATGGAACGACCCCAACAGCGCGATTGTGAAAATGGACAGTACTGTAGATGCCCGGATTGCCGCCGGGAGTAGTTACCTGATGCTCAGTCAGTTTGATCCAAGGATTATTATAAATTTCTTGCTTAGACTTGATTTTCCAAGGATTTTCCATTGACTATTGGGCTTGTCTTTTTTGATGTTCGAAAACCGCGATTTTGCGTCGGTTGATTCCGGCCACAAGATACGCTTGCTCTCCGTCGAAATACAATAAAGATTCTACTTGACCATTGAGAAGAAGGCCAGTTTCTGCTGGTCGCAGAACGCTTAGTTGCTGGTCCTGATTGGCTTTGAGAAGGTAGCCTTTGTTGGCATCATAATAGCCCGTGGCCACGTCATAGCTATGATCATTACCGGCGATGAGTACTTCTTTTTTGCCATCGCCATCAAAGTCTTGGACGAGCATTTCTTTGATGGGAGCAAACTGCAACTCCGTCGGTAATGGCTCCCAGCGAAAGTCCTCTCCCTCATTCCACATCACATAACTCGCACTGGTATTGACCCGATAAACCTGCTCCTTAGGGATACTATCGGTATTGAAAATCATACGAGCGGGACTTTTGCTAAAAGTGGTGTAGCTCGTTGTATACTTCTTGAAATAAGGCGATTGCGCCATCAATTCGTCCATATAATTGACGGGATACTCCTGCATTTGGCCTTGCTCATCTTGCCAGTAGGCGGTGGTAATCGGATCTAAGGTACTATTGTCATCAATGTCCACCGCATAAAGTTGCATAGGATAATCATTGTCGATCGTAAAGCGGTGATTGTTACCCAGATTGCCGAGGATATAATCATCGTCTCCGTCTTGGTCTAGATCTACTGCCAAAAGCGAGGACCAAAAACCTTTTTTCGCCAACATATCTTGCTCTGCCACTTCGTGGAACGATTCTCCGGCCTCATTTTTTAACCAAAGGAGGCTATTCCATTCACGGCTGAGCAGGAGGTCCTCCCAACCATCACCATCATAATCACTCCAAACCGCATCGGTGACCATGCCTAGTGAGAAAGTAAGCTTTTCATCACGTTCTAGACGGCCATTTTCATTACGGAGAATATAAGACGGGCCTGCTTGGGGAAAATTATTTTTTTCGACCCTCGCCCCCACAAATAGGTCCAGATCACCATCGTGATCAAAATCTACTTCTTTGACTACGGATGCGGGGAAATAAGGAAGCGAAAGTGAATCTTTGCGATAGCGATCTCCTTCGTTGTAGTACACATAATGTCGATATTCTTCAGCCTTTTCGTTGGCATAGCCTCCAGCTAAGGCAATCAGGTCATCATCCCCATCCCCATCCAAATCCAGCAAAAGCAGGTCTGATTCTGTACAAACTTTTTCATCGGTAAGCCCCTCAATATCAGCAGCCACAAATTGCCCATCCTGCTGGAGATAGGCCATGGTGGGACTCATATCACTAGCACCAATCAGCAAATCTTCGAGTCCATCATTATTTAAATCACCTTGCGCGAGGCAGGGACCAATTTGAGAAAACTTGTGTTGGATAATGCGCTGCGCTTGGAAAAAGTCAATGTAGTCTTCTTCCTGGTGAAGATAATCGATGAGGCTTGTATTCGCGCTAAAGAGACTCGGGGAAGCGTTCTGCGCAGCAGTCCGAGCAATCGCACTCTCGATCGAAACCGTCAATACTTGGTCGAGGGCTGGCGCTTTGATGATGCTTTGTTGTTTACCTCCGGGCCAAATAACCCGGATAGAATCTATCTTAGTCTTGGCACCTAAGCCAAAGTGGATGATCGGTTCTACGGAAGAGATATAGCCGCGCGAGAGAAAATGCTCATCATATAAATAGAGCGCTCCGCTCCACAGTTCGACTTTTGCGCCGATGGCAGCTGGGTTTTGAGCGGTACCGGCTAGTTTAATCCGCAGATAATGGGCGGGTTTATCGTCGCTAGGCTGGCTGTTGTTTTGATAAATAAATGCCGGATCATTGATATTGTTGACGACATAATCGAGGTCTCCATCGAGGTCGAGGTCTACAAAAGCCGCTCCATTGGAGAAGGAGGGAATTTCTATCCCCCATTCCTTCGTTTTGTCTGCAAATTGGAGATCGCCTGTATTTTCGTAAGCAAAATTGGAGACTTTGACGATGGGAATCCGCGCTAGTAGTTGTTTTTCACTCGCGAGAAAGCCACCTACTTGGGCTTTATAATTGGTAAAGTCTTTGTCGGTTAGGTCCTTGGGAAAGCCATTGGTAATCAATAGGTCTCGATCGCCATCATTGTCGTAATCAGCAAAGAGAGGCGACCAGCTCCATTCGGTTTGGAATACACCCATAAGTTGCCCGACTTCGCTATAAGGTAAAATTTCGTTTTGCTTAAATCCGTTGTGCAGGTGGACCATATTGCGCACGTACTGATGTTGGTAGCCGTACTTCTGATCGTTGACATAAAACTGATAGCTGAAACCGTTGATTGTCTGCTTTTTACGGGGATATTTTTCGGGAAACATATCCAGCGTCATCACATCGGGCAGGCCGTCATTATTGATATCGGACATATCATTGCCCATCGAGAACTTAGAGTTGTAGGAAAGGATGGTGTCAGCTTGATTGACAAAGGTGCCATCTCCTTGATTGATGTAGAGGAGGTCATTGGCGATGTAGTCGTTGGAGATATAGATATCGGGATAATCGTCTTTATTGACGTCTCCAACTGCGATTCCTAGGCCATAGCCTTCATAAGTAATGCCGGCTTCTCGAGTGATATTGGTAAAAGTACCATCGCCATTATTGCGGTAAAATTGATCATTGTTGATCGCTGATCCATCGGTCAATTTGGGGCGGTAGCTGGTGGGGATATTTTGGTTGACGATATTATTGAGTACATAGAGATCTAAATCTCCATCTAGATCATAATCAAGGAAGGCGCTATGGACAGAATAGCCTTGGTCGGCGATACCGTATTGGGAGGCCGCTTCGCGGAACGCTGGTAATTCATTTTTGTCTAGGCCTTGGTTGAGCCAGAGCTGGTTTTGGCGTTCGACGGAGTCGGCACTAGAAGTAATGGCAAAATATAGATCGGGCCATCCATCGGTATTTACATCTGCCACAGATACGCCACTGACCCAAAAATCATTATTTAAGCCTTCAAATTGAGCGCTGATATCTTCAAACTTGAAATCTCCTCGATTGAGGTAGATACGCGATTGCACTTTATTGCCGGTAAAAATCAGATCAGACAATCCATCTTGATTGAGATCCGCGACCCCTACTCCTCCTCCATTG
>JBCAWW010000116.1:0-9958 GCA_038534415.1 Bacteroidota bacterium
CATTGGTGATCAAAATGTCCCTCAAGCCATCGTTGTCAAAATCAGTGATAGAAGGGGTCCAACTCCAGTCCGTTTGCCCAATATTGGCCAACATACCGACCTCAGAAAAGAGCGGTAATCCAGTCTCAGGATCATTGCCCTGATTGAGTTGTAAAACGTTACGAACGTATTGATAATCGTAGCCGAAACGGTCATTATTGATGTAGGCAGTGTAGTTGGTGGAAGTCAACATCGTTTTTTTACGAAAGTTGCTTTCGGGCATCATATCTAAGGCTACGATATCTGCCAAACCATCATGATTAAGATCGATCACATCATTGCCCATGGCGGAGTGGCAAGTATGCTTCCAAAGCTGGGAGGCCACATCCTTGAAGGTGCCATCTTTTTGGTTGAGGTAGAGGACATCATTGGTTACATAATCATTGCTGATAAAGATATCCTTCCAACCGTCGCGATTGATATCCACTATATTGACGCCTAAGCTGTACCCTTCTACCAGAATGCTGGCTGCTTGAGAGACATTGGTAAAAACGGGATGCCCGAGCGAATCAGACCAATCGTTGCGATAGAGGCGATCGGTAGTAGGGGCACTGCCATCTAGGCGTTTGGGGCGAAAATGATTTTGCGCACCGACCTCTTCTACTTCATCCACGATGATAAATACGTCCAGATCTCCATCATTGTCGTAGTCAAAAAAGGCGGCATGGGTGCTATGAGAGCTGTCGGCAAGGCCGTATTGGGCAGCCAGGTCTTTAAAGACTGGTATGCTATCTGCGTTTAAGCCTTGATGGATATAAAGCTGATTGTCGCGATAAGGCGATTGATCACGGTTGGTAGCGCAGACATGCACATCCGGCCAACCGTCACGATTGATATCGACTACACTCACACCTGAGGACCAACGCTGTTTGCCAGCGACGGCAGCGACTTCGGTTACATCTGTAAAAGCAAAATCACCTTGATTGAGGTACAATCGATTGTCGACATTATTGCCGGCAAAAAAGAGATCTACGAGGCCATTACGGTCAAAGTCTGCTACGCCAATACCGCTTCCATTGTAGATATATTCATTGACGATGATATTGTTTTCTTGGGATTCGTCGATGATGTTGGCAAAATCGATTCCTGTTTCGGAGGGGGAGCGTTCCGCGAAGCGGCTCTTAGGTCCACAGCCCCAAAACAACAAAAGACACACTGATATGATCGGTACTCTTAGTTTCATGGATTTATCTCCTTCAATTCGTAACTCAATACTGAAGCATCGTTACGGCCTACGAGCAAACTTGATGACTGATCAGGATGATTGAGCCATAACAAATCTCTTACTTGTCCTTCCCACCAAAGCCCACTCTCTGCAGCATCGAGTACCTCAAAGCTACGATTTTCAGCTCCCAATAATACTACTCCACGATGCGAATCAAAGCGGCCGACCTCTGGTTTCAGACCATAAAAATTACCCCCCAAGATGATATCGAGTTTTTGGTCTTGATTGAGATCTTTGACGCTCAGGCCAAAGCTGGGGCCGATCTGAGCCGCTAGCGGTAAGGCTTGTAGATTAAAACCAGATTCGCCCTGCCAAAGCACGCTAGTAGTCATGACTTTGCAGCGATAGGGAAAGGCAGATTTTCGTTCTTCTGGGGTAAGCAGGCTTTCATAGGTTAGCTTTGCATACTCATTGTATTCGACCGCTCGCGCCTTGAGATGCGGCATTTGAGCTTGAATATCCATTTTGCCCGCAAAAGGGTAGGCTTGCTCCTCTAAAGGTGGGTACCAATTGAGGATAAATTCGGATTTTTTGTTTTGGTCAAAATCTTTGACGTAGAGTTCAAGCGGCTTGTTTTGACTGGCTTTGAATTTTAGGTTGAGTCCCCAATTGCCGAGCAGGAAGTCCGTTTTTCCGTCTTGATCTAGATCTTCGGCCAGAATGCGTGTCCACCAACCTTCGCTATGCGGCACCATCGAAGGCTCAACAAAGTAGCCTCCCTGATTAAGAAAAATGGTGATTGGCATCCACTCCCCTACTAACACAAGGTCAACTTTGGCATCCCCATTGGCATCGGCAAAGGTCGCATCTGTCACCATGCCGATTCCCGCTAATTTGGGGGGCGTGATATTTTGCCACTGCCCATTGTCATTGCGAAAGAGATAAGAGGTCGGTGGCAGACCATAATTGCCAGGTACGGATCGCCCACCGATAAACAAATCCTGATCCCCATCCCCATCAATATCCTCAGCCAAAATCACACTCACTTGTCCACCCGCTGGCGGAGTTTGCTCGGTTCTTTGGATGAAGTTTGCCTCTCCATCATTTTCGTAGTATCGCAGCAAAAAGGCTTCAATGCCTCGCCCGATTTCGTTGCCTCCAGCGCCTAAAATAAGGTCTAAATCTCCGTCTCCATCCTGATCAAAAAAGACACCGCAGGTACTTTCAAAACTAGAATCTGCCAAAAAATCTGCTTGAAAACTCTTTTCTAGTTGCCCAGAGGCAGTTTGTAACCAAAGCTGGTCTGGCTGATCCTTACTCCCTAAAAGCAGGACATCTTCGAGCAAATCTCCATTCACATCGGCCTTTAGCAGTCGAGGTCCCTCGGTCGAGAGCATATGCGGCAAGAGCCGTTCGTGATCAAAATCATTGAAGGCATTTTCTTGGTGCAGGGCAGCTTGGGCAAAGACTTGTTTGGCCTTGAGGAGAGGATCACTGCTCTTCGCAGAACGCTGCGTCTCAGCAACAGCTTGGGTGTAATCAAGCACTACAGTTTGATTGGCAGCTATTCCCGATAGTTCCTGCTGTTTGCCGTCTGGCCAAACGATTTTTAGCTTTTCTACGCTAGTTGCTGCCCCTAGCCCAAAGAGCAAACCTGGCTCCATACTTGATTGAAAGCCCCGAGCAGTATAGTGTTGCAACACTTGGGAGGATTCGCCTGCTTGGATAGAAACGACAGCTCCAATCGCAAGCGGATTTTGTGCGCTGCCTTTGAACTGCAATTTGAGATAATTGGCTGAGTGCTTTTCGCTATCGTTGCGATAGACAAAAGCGGGCATATTTACATTATTGACGACGAGATCGTAGTCTCCATCATTATCTAAATCTCCATAGGCCGCCCCATTACTGAATGAACGTTCACTTAGTCCCAGTTCTTTGGCTTTGTCTGCAAAACTGAGATCACGCTGATTGACAAAAGCATAGTTTTCTAAGGGATTGGAGGGTAGATAAGGCAGGAAGTCTCTAAAATCAAACTTGCCTTGAGCCGTTACGACCTCCTTGACTTTGAGTTTATCGGAGATAAAATTGGTAAAGTCCAGATACATAATGTCATGATAGATCCCATTGGCGACGTAGATATCTTTCCAACCATCGTTGTCAAAATCAAACATCAAAGCCCCCCAGCTCCAATCTGTAGCCGCAATATTGGCCATGAATCCAATCTCTTGAAACTCTCCTTTGCCATTGTTGAGCTGCAGGCAATTTTGTAGGATCTGATAATGATAATTGGAGCGATACTTAAGGTCTTCCAAATGATAAGGATCAAACATGGTCATGGCCTTTAGGCGATAATTGTCCGCAGCAAGCATATCAGTACTAAATACCTCTAAGGCTCCATCATTGTTGATATCGCCCAAATCCGCCCCCATACTTGAAACTGAGGTGTGTGGCACTCGGGTCGTGAGTTCTTCGGAGAAGGTCCCATCTTGATTGTTGATGTAGAGATAGTCTCGCTCCCAAAAGTCATTGCTAATGTATATATCGGGCCAGAGATCGCCATTTAAATCGCTTATACTCACGCCCAACCCAAAGCCAATCTGACTACTATAGATGCCTGCTTCGGCACTTACATCTGTAAATCTTGTCCCATCATTGCGAAATAGTTTGTCTCCTCCCATGGGATCTATTTCTTCGCGACTTTTGCGATAGAGATCGATCCGACTAGGGTCCTTAAAACTATTGTTGAGCAGATAGCAGTCTAGATCCCCGTCCCGATCATAGTCAAAAAAAGAAGCGTGAGTAGAAAAACCGGGATCATTAAGCCCATATTCGGCGGCCATTTCCTTGAAAGTCGGAAGGTCCCCGGCTTGGGCAACCCCCTGATTGATAAAGAGTTCATTGGTCTTGTTATCGCCGGCGATATCTCCAGAATTGCAAACATAGATATCGAGCAAACCGTCTCCGTTTAGGTCGGCAAAAGCAACCCCAGTACTCCAGCTTTTGGCCCCTGTCACCTTTGCTTTTTGGCCGACTTCGTCGAACGCCCAGTCACCGCGGTTGAGGTATAATTGATTGGGACCTGTATTGGCGGTAAAGTAAATGTCAGACCAGCCATCTTGATTGAGATCGCCTATCGCAACGCCTCCCCCATTGTAAAAATTACGATAGGTCAGGACATTGAAGTCTGCGCTTTCTTGGACTTGATTGCGAAACTCGATACCAGTTTGGCTAGAATCGAGCTTGACAAATAGAGGCTCCTCATTATTTTCTGGCGTGGTGAAGGAGCGTTCGCCGCAGGCGCAGAAAAAAATAAGGCAAAGGGTCAGCAAACCCAGCTTAGAGTAGCAAATCATACGTAGTAGTTTACAGGATTCAAGATACAAAACATAAAACAGAAGGAGGCAGTAACTGCCTCCTTCCTCCGCTATTAATGCACTTACTAACTACTAAAAATGTGCACTTAAACTTACAATATCCTAGTATCCAGTGTTTTGGATCAATTGGGCATTGCCATTGACCTTGGATAACTCAATCTGAACGGTTGGAAGCGGCATCAGATCATGACGATCTTCATACCCACTCGTAGCTGTCATATAGGAGCGTTTGGTTTCTTCTACTGCGAAGTATGCATTAAGCACTTCCTTGGCAGTCCCCCAGCGACGGAGATCAAAGAAACGGTGGCCTTCGAGGGCAAGCTCTAAACGACGCTCCATGCGTACTGCTTTGCGAGCGACTTCTTGGTCGGACCAAGTGTCGTTGTAAGGTTGTACATCATAATTGGCCCAAGTGATGCTAGCATCATCAATGACGACAGGACCGCCACTGCCACCCTGCGCACAATTTCCGGCACGCATACGGACCATATTGACCAGCTCACGTGCACGCTCTAAATTATTGAGTTCAACCTCACACTCAGCCAACATCAATAATACATCTGCATAGCGGATGATCGGGATATTGACAGGGCTAAGCTGGATATTTGACCATCCGACACTACTCTCCTCGCCATTGGCGTGCGTAAACTTCTTAGGACTAAAAGGTCCAGCCCATGCCCGAGAACGAATCCAAGTAGGGCCATGTACGCCCCAGTCTAAGTAAGGCACATTGTCTCGGCCAACGGTCCAGTCAAGGCGGGGATCGGTAGTCTCAGTAGAATCCAGATCAGCATCGTTAAAGCTATCTAGCAATGGCAGGCCATTGGCGTCTACTCGGTGGGCGTTGACTAGATTTTGCGAAGGCTGGTGAAAACCGCAGCAACCAAAGGGAGAACCTCCGTGAGGGAAGTTAAGGCGATCGGCAAAGTTGCCATTTTGGCCTTCGGAAGTACCGTCATTTACAGAAGCTTGGATAGAGAAAATCATCTCAGTGCCATTTTCACCACCAGTGGTGAAGACATCGTGGAAGCAGTCCTGCAGGCTGTATTTGCCACTCGCTACTACTTGATCTAAAAATCCTTTTGCACCAGCATGATCACCTTGATAAAGCAACAACTTACCCATATAGGCTTGAGCCGCTCCTTTGGTAACGCGGCCAACTTGTGCTTGGTCCAGGGGAAGATTGTCAATAGCTGCTTGGAAATCGGCCTGAATGTTAGGCGTAATATCAGCAGTATTGGGTTTACGAAAATCCGCATCATCTTCGGTATAATAAGGCACATTGCCCCAAATTTTCCAGGCTTCAAAATGGAAGTGTGCCCGCAGGAAGCGTAATTCACCTTCCACACGAGTTTTCACATCTGCTTCAAGTTCTTCCGTATTATTGATCAGTTTTTGGGTCGCGTTTGAGCGAGAAACTCCTTCGTACAAGGCTTTAAACTTGCCTTCGAAATAAGTATTACCAGGACTCCACTGAAAGAGTTCTATCTGGGTGATCTCCCCCTGATCGCCAGGTTCTGATCCTTTATACGCATCATCAGAAGTTACACTTCCCCAGATCCAGTTACTACCAGCGGTAGGCCAAGGTGGAGAAAACTGTCCCCAATCATGATTCCAACCATCGAGCATGGAGTAAGCTGAAATCAAAGCAGCTTCCACTCCCGCTTCATTTGCCAAGGTTCCCTCATCGAGGGCAGCCTGTGGTGCGATATTCAGAAATTCCTCAGAGCAAGCTACCAACACAGCTGTCAGCGCGAGTCCTAGAGTAATTCTAATTATGAGTTTTTTCATTGTTTTCTTTTTTTGCTATTAGCAAGGGTTACAGTCCTAGAGAGATACCAGCCATGAAGACTTTAGAAGACGGATAGTTTCCAAAATCATTTCCGTTCCACTGATCACTATTGCCACGTACTCCAAAATTTGAGAGGGCTGGATCAATACCGCTATAATTGGTGATAGTAAAGAGATTTTGACCTTGGAGGTAAAGTCTCGCATTGCCGATTCCCAATCGAGAGCATAAGCCGGAAGGGAGGGTATATCCCAATTGCATTTGCTTGAGTCGGATATAAGAAGCATCCTCTACGTAGAAGCTATTTGGGCGTTCACTGAAGGTGTCGTTCTCATCCATAATCGGCAAAGTACCATCAGGATTGTTGGTTGGATGGAAGGCTTCGGTTAGGACCTCTTTTCGCACATTGGTATTGAAGAAGCGGAATACCTCAAACAACTTATTGTAGTTAAAGATTTCGTTGCCTTGGCTAGCGAAGATGAACATGGTCAAGTCAAAGTTTTTGTAATTCAGGCCGAGATTAAGTCCCGCCGTAAAATCAGGGTGAGGACTCCCAATAATGCCCAAATCATCGTCATTGATGATGCCGTCTTCATTTATGTCTTTGAAGCGGATACGTCCGATGCCTGCTCCATCTTGGGTAGCGTGAGCATCAATCTCTTCTTGCGAACGGAAGAGTCCATCAGCTTGGAACCCATAGAAAGTACCAATTGGGTTATTGATCGCATTGATTGAGGTACGACCAATACGCGTATCACCGCCAGTGGAGAAGAAAGACTCTTGTACTCCATCAATCTCGACGATTTCGTTTTGATAAGCCGTAAAGGCTAAACCCACATCTATCCCAAAGTCTCCAAAGTTGTCGCGATAGTCTACCGAGAAGTCAAGTCCACGGTTTTCCATTTTTGCAATATTTACAAATGGAGCAGCAGCGGTACCCCCTGTTGCAGGTAGAGCAGGATTAAAGAGCAGACGATCTACTGTTCGTTCGTATAAATCCAGTACAAAGAGAAGTTTTCCGCCTAAAATAGAGGCATCAAGGCCAATATTAGAGGAGATATTTTCCTCCCAACGAGAATCAGGATTACCACGAGCAGTCAAAGCAAAACCAGTGGCGAGACTTCCATTAGAACCGCTAATATCATAAGAAGAGGAGCCTGGTCCACCGCCAAAGCGGTCAAAAGCATTGCCTGAAGGAATAGACTGATTTCCGGTCTTACCCCAGCCAAAGCGTAGCTTAAGATCATCTAGCCAATCAATTCCCTGCATAAAGGATTCGCTCGAAAGACGCCATCCCACACTAACTGCTGGAAAAGTACCATACTTCACATCCCCGAGGTTTGATGAACCATCTCGACGGACGGTGAAGCTCGCGAGGTATCTATCATCAAAGCCGTAATCAACTTTGGCAAAAGCAGAGGCCAGGGTATTGAATCCACCACCACTGTTTACCGTTCTAGAACTAGGATCAGCAAGACCGGTATTTAGGTACCAAGCATTGATGTCGGTTGTAAAATAATTGGATAAACCACCGCCAATATTTCGAAACTGGCCGCGGATCGCTTCATAGCCAGCTAAGGCCTGAATGTTGTGGACCCCAAAGGTCTTGTTATAGTTTAGCGTATTGGTCCAAGTCCAAGTAAAGCCTTTGCTCCAATTTTCACTCCAACCATTTATAGTATTAGGCTCTGACTCTTCCCAAGTGGGGAAACTAAATCCACCATTATAGTTGTCAAAGTAATCGACACCATAACTGGTTCTCGCTTTCAGTCCGTCGATGATTTCGACCTCGGCAAAAACGTTACCCAAGACACGGTAAAATGTACCGACATTGTCTTTGTTACGAATCAGCTGCGCTACAGGGTTGGAGCCATTACTGAGGCCGTTTGCTTTACCGCCGGCAAAGTTACCCCCAACGTCATAGACTGGTATAATGGACTGGGCCTTAAGAATCTGCGTCATCACATTGCCTTCTTGCTGGTTTCCACCTGGCTGAGATACACCTTGTGAGCGCGCCAAGGAGAAGTTTTCTCCAAAAGTCAAACGCCCTTTGGTCATCTCCGAATTGGCTCGGATTGCAGCACGCTTGAACCAAGTATTGATCATGGTTCCTTGCTGGTCTAGGTAGTTGGCAGAGATATAATAGCGACCCGCATTATTGCCGCCGGCAACGCCGACAGAGTGCTCAGTCATAATTGCTGGATCAAATACTTCGTTCCACCAATCTGTACCAGCAGCGTTTGAGCGCATAATCAAATTGTCAGGATAAGAATAAGAACTCTCATCCACTGGATCAGATCCAGGATACCCGCTAGAGGCACCAGAATAATAATGAGTAGGAATTACCCCACGACCAGCCGAATAAGGATTGCCGGGGTCGACCTCTAGACCAGCGTTTTCATGCGCATCCCAGACCACTTGAGAGTAATCAGCAGGATTTGTAATCAAGTCATAACGACCTACAGGATTTTGGATACCGACATAGCCATTGTAGGTGACAGTAGTTTTACCAGCGGAACCTTTTTTGGTAGTAACAATGATTACCCCATTATTGGCGCGTGCTCCATAAATCGAGGCAGCAGAAGCATCTTTCAAGACCTGAATAGTCTCGATGTCATTAGGGTTGAGGCCATTTTGAAAGGCATCTTGCACCGGAACACCGTCAATGATGTACAAGGGATCATTGTTCTGAAAAGAACTGATACCACGAATCCGGACGGTAGTACCATCACCAGGAGTACCAGAAGTTGATACCGTTACCCCTGAAGCACGGCCCTCTAGTTTTTGAATAAAGCTAGAAGCGGCTACATCATTCATCTCATCAGTATTGATTACTGATACAGCGCCGGTAATATCCTTTTGGCGTTGAGTAGCATAACCCGTTACTAGTACTTCTTCCAAAGTGCTAGCGACCAGGGTAACATTGAGGGTGCTGGCCTCCCCTACAGTTACCGTTTGAATTTCGAAAGCGATGTACGAAAAGATCAGTACATCACCAGACTTTGCCTCAATGGAATACTTTCCTTCTATGTCGGAAAGCACACCTTTCGAGGTACCTTGAACGAGAACACTTACCCCTGCGAGGGAAGTGCCGTCTTCGTCCGTAATGGTACCCGAAACATTTTGGGCTTGAGCGAAGGCAAATGTACCTATCATCATCAAACACCAAAGTAGAAAGCTCCTTCCTTGAAGGGTAGGCACCTTTCTGTTTGTCAAATTGAAATGTTTCATGCCATGAATCATTTAGTAGTAATAGAGTTTTAATTAGAAAGAACGCGGAGAAAATTGGACATACAGATCCCCCAGGGCGGCTGCGTGACAGCGCCTAACAGGATTGATCTGTATAGAAAATTTTAAGTTTTTGCCTTAGAAAAAGGCCGAGTTATCCTTGTTTAGAGGTAATCGTTAATGAGGTTTTCGTACATCTCTTGTCGGCCACTTTGTAGGCCAGGTTCTGATTGCTTTGTGGCCCAATCGGCCAACTGAGCAAGAGAATACTCTCCCTTTTCAAACTTTTGTCCTTCGGGTGTTTGAAAAGAAGCATATCGCTTTTCTCGCCAACTATTGTATGGAGAGTCTGCTAATAAAATA
>JBCAWW010000117.1:0-9880 GCA_038534415.1 Bacteroidota bacterium
GTACCCTTGGGCCTGGAGCTTTTTCTATTTTATATAGGCTTTTTATAAGAGGCTCATTATCCCACTTTTTCCTTGCATTTTTCCAACTATTGAGCGGAATAGCCCTCTTTAAAGTATGGAAAAGCTTTTAAAAATTAAAGGAATTAAGCCCCTGTTTTGGGTGCTTACAATTGTGCTCACTGCGGTCATTTTCACCTCTTGGTGGGGTGAACGGATTCCTTCAACCGCCCAGGGTATCAAGGTTGATACATGGGAACAAAATGAAGAAGGGCAGCCCATCGTAGAACATGTAAGCGGTTGGACCTGGTACAATCCGGTAAGGTATGAGATCATCAAATATGCCGGAGAATATCAAGAGTGTAGTGGTAATTTCACCTTTTTTACGCAGGAAAAACTGCCGGTTCAAGTTTCGGTATCTACCTTTGTGAGACCTATCAGAATGCAAGCGGGTAAAATCTACCAATCTTATCGGGTAGGCCCCAAAGAATTGTATTCGACCTTGGTCAATCGACTCATCAATGATGCCGTCAAAAAAGCCGGAGAAGGCACCCCTACCGATAAACTAGGATCTTTTACGGACCTGCAACTGGCCATCAATCAGCAATTGGATAAGTCATTGCCCTCTGAATTTTTGGAACAAAAAAACACCGTTGTAACAGATATCGTCCTACCGCAAGAGATCGCAGTCTCGGTGAGGGCTAAGATCAAAGCAGCAGAGGAGATCGCCAACCAAAGACAGCAAACCGCCTTGCAAGAGGAAACCAATAAGCGTACCCTCATGGAAGCCCAAGGTGAGACCGCTGTCCGGAGAGAGCGCGCCACAGCAACGGCCATGGCGATCCAAAAAGAAGCCAGCGAATTGACCGATCTGCAGATCAAAAAGATGTGGATCGACAAATGGGACGGCAAACTGCCCACCTATGTTACTGGCGATCAAATGCAAATGCTGATGCAGATGAAAAAGTAAGCTAGCCTTCCAACCCTTGGTCAAAAGGGGGGTCTTTATAATAAATAACGGAATTTTTCATAGCAAATAAACCCGGGCGGCCTATAGGGCCGCTGGGTAAATATTGCCCTTACACACAAGCTCAATGTCGATCACTCGTCTCACGCTGGATCTGCGGACCTGGCGACGCATGCTCTATGTCTCAGAACTAACGGGTCGTTTGGATCCCTATCCGGGAATTGAACAGATCAGTTGGATGCTCAAAGATCAAAATGATCGCGACATAATGCGCCGCCACTACCTCATACAGCCTGGAAAACAGCTTTTTCCAGAGAGAGAAGTAGGCCGTCATGCAGTGGATTTAGCCCAAGCTCGCAGAGAAGGTTTTCACCTAGAATACGTTCTACAAGAATTGCGACAAATCCTGACTGTATTTCAACCTACGCTGATCGTATTTGAATGGGAGCTCACCCAGCATCTGCTCAGTGAAGCCCCTATCGCTGAAAACCAATGGGATGCGGAGGAGGTGCCGTCTGTCTTCTGTGTGCGAGCTAATGCAGACAAACTTCCTTCCTTCCCCCCTTACCGGGGCACGCTAGAAGGCATGAGTCGCCGTCTCTTTGATCGAGAACTCCTCGGTTTTGATGGTACTTACTATCTCGAAGCGCTTTGGGATTGTTATCGCACGGTCTATGAAAAGACCAAATGGATCAAAAGTCCCTTGAACCAAACTCAATCATAAGATGTGGAACGAATTACTACATAGTCTCAAACACAGTCAATATCAGATCCAAATCGCTTTGCCTGAGTTGGTGGCACCTGACCTATTGGGGGTCTTGCTACAATCGCAAAAGCGGGGCGTCCACCTCCAATGGGTGATGGAAGAGGAAAAATTGGCGCAAAGTAGCACCTCTGTCATCATCCAAAGTATGCGCTCTCGCCAAGCAGAATGTTGGTCCACTAAGAAGCTAGACGAATACTTTATTATCGTGGATCAGCAGAGCGTTTGGACAAGCGTCTTTCCTTGGGGAGGTGCTTATGGCAAAGCAGATCCTTGGGCGGAATTAAGTAAGATTGAGACTCCCGATTTGGTGCAAACTTTTCAGTTTCGCTGGCAGCGCTTGCTTTCTGAGGCTAAAGACTCCTTCGGAGAACGCCCCTCTTTCGCGCTTTATAGCGATAAGCCCACGCTCAAAACAGGCGATAGCTGCCAGCTTTATTGGGATGCACCTATGGGCAGTGAGTTGATCATCAGTCCCCTAGTGGGTAGCGTTCCGGCACGGGGCAAAAGAAAAGTCAAAATAGAACAAGACACCCACTTCAAACTTGAGGCAAACTATCACGGCAAAACTTATCAAAGTCATTGCTTTGTGCGCTGCCAGCAAGCACCAAGGGTGCTCTTTGAAGCTGACAATAAACGATGCCATGTTGGTGAAAATGTTCGGATTTGGTGGCATGTCGACCAATCCATCGGTCTGGAGATCAGCTTATTAGGACGCGTCCCCAATGTGGGTCAACATCGCTTTCAAGTGATGGAAGACACCAGCATTACTCTCCTAGCCATAGGCGCTAGGGAAAATATTTCACGCACTATACACATACACACCAAGTGATATTTCTCTCCTTCGGAGAACGATTATTTATACCATTATGAAGAAGCTTAAAGAATTTTTCTGGTTTTGTGCCGGGGCCAACAAGGAAATCCTCCATCGTTGCCCTACCGAGCAGGCCAAATATATGGGCATCGGTGGCACTATTTTATTTACCGCTATCATGGCGGGTTTGGCCGGAGGTTATGCCTTTGAAAGTGCTTTTGGCGATCCTAGGCTCTCCGTACCTTTTGGTATTTTCTGGGGCCTGATGATCTTTAATCTCGACCGCTACATTGTATCGAGTACAGGTAAGGGCGACGGCACCAGCAAAATCACCCGTGATGAATGGACCAATGCCCTACCCCGTTTGGCAATGGCGGTGCTACTTGGTTTTGTGATTGCGACTCCTTTAGAACTACGTCTCTTTGAAAAAGAGATCAGTATGGAGATTGAAACGCTCAAACAAGAGCGCCGCGCCGAAGCGCGCGAGCAAATCAGTGGCAACTATACCGAAGTCGAAGAACTAGAGCTCAAAGTAGTAGAATACGAAACAGCTCTTGCTGCCAAAGGCGCTTCCAGAGACGAAGCTTATCAAGCGATGATCGCAGAAGCAGAAGGTATGGCCGGTAGCGGCAAGCCTGGCGTAGGCAAAATCTATCGCGAGAAAAAATCACAATATGAAAAGCAGGAACGCGAATATTTAGAGCTTAAAGCAAGCACCGAGAAAAAGGTGGAGAAGCTTGAAGCGCGGATTCAAAACTTCAAACAGTCGCAAGATGAGGAAGTAGCCAATATTGATAATATCGCGGGCCAGTACGATGGTCTGATGGCCAAGCTCGAAGCTTTTGGCAAACTCACCGCTCGTTACCCAGCCATGAACGTAGCCAAATGGATGATCTCTATTATGCTAATCTTGATCGAGATTGCGCCGATTCTTTTCAAAATGATGACCGAGCGCGGACCTTATGACGACATAGTCGAGCGTATGAAGCATATCACTCAAGTCCAGGAAATGGAAGCGATCTCTAAAGCAAATGCTGAGACCCAAACCAATGTGGCCTTGGCCGTAGCCGAAAACGAGAGCCGCCTCCGGATCGAAACCGCCAATCAAGAGGAGATATTAGCTCTTATGGCCGAAGCGCAGCTACGCTTGACGCGCGAAAAGATCGCAGAATTTTGATGATAGTATCCGAAACGATTAGGGCCGAGGCATTGCCTTGGCTTTGGTCGTTTTATCCCATGCCCTTGCTCAAGGCAATCGCTCTTTGGCGAGCAGCCTCAAGTCCTGCATGGATTTTTTCTAACATATCGTCCTTGGCAAATTGTTGCATGCCTGCCTCGGTAGTACCTCCCCGAGAAGAGACCCTTCTGATCCACTCCTCACAGTCCAAGCTATTGCGATTGAGGAGGTTGATGGAGCCCAGGAAGGTCTGCCGGACCAATAACTGAGCCTCTGAGTCAGAAAAGCCCATCTGCCGAGCAGTCTGCATCATTGCATCCATAAAGAAAAACACAAAGGCAGGCCCACTACCTGAAACCGCAGTAGAAGCATCAATTAAGGCCTCTTGCGCCGTGTGCAGCGTCTTGCCAGTAGTATTGAGCAAGTTTTGGATGGTAAACACCTCTAGCTTGCTGACGTTCTGCGAAGTAGTAAAAACCGTCATCCCCTGTCCTACCTGTGCGGGTAGATTGGGCATAGCACGTACGACTCTATCCACGCCTAGTCGATCTTGGATGACCGCCAATTGTATCCCCGCCATAATAGAGAGGATAATCTGATCCGATTGCACATAGGCCTTCAAATCATCGGCCAAACGTAAAAAGTCTTGTGGTTTTACGCCCAATACGATCAACTCCACTTGAGAGACGATCTCACTGGGTTCCAACAATAAAGGATGAGCCGATAGCTTCGCCACGGCCTCAGCCTTGGCCTGATTGTGATCGATAAAATATAGGTCTTCACGCTTGACGACTGATGCGTCGACAAAGCTCTGCCCATAGGTCAGGCCCATATTACCCGCCCCGATGATAAGGACTTTCATAGCAAATTGATTAGCGCCTAGGTCTTAGCTTACTACCACTTTGTCGTTTCGATCCCTGCCATGCTGAGATGATCCCAATATTCAGGATATGACTTCTCTACTACCTCAGGATGTTTGACCAACAATTCTTCTTGGCGGAGCGCCAGCGGAGCAAATGCCATGGCCATGCGGTGATCTTCGTAGGTCTCTACAGATTTTTCGCTAGGCTGCGCCAAACCCTCTACGGTACAATCATCTCCTTCTACCTTCATATCAATCCCAAACTTGGCAAGTTCGGTTTGGAGGGCGTGAATTCGATCCGTTTCCTTGACCCTCAAAGTATGAAGACCAGTCATAAATACCGGAATACCAGTAGCAGCACTGACTACCGCAACCGTCTGGGCTAAGTCAGGTGTATCTGTAAAGTCGATATGCAGAGGCTTTTTGCGAGGCTTTAGTTTCTTTTTGGTGAGTTGAGCGCCTTCTTTTGTAAATCGAGTAGAGATACCAAAATTGCGCATGATTTCACGAATCCCTTGATCACCTTGCCAAGAATCACGACGCAAGCCTTCTAAAAAGACTTCTCCTTCTTCTGCTAGGGCGAGCATACTATACCAATAGCTAGCCGCAGACCAATCAGATTCGATGGTGTAGTGATTTTCCTGATAGGCAGATTCAGGCACCTTGATACTACGCGCTCCAACCCACTCCGTTTCTACGCCAAAATGAGCCATCAATTTGCGGGTCATTTCGATATAAGGTCGAGAAGTGATATCGCCTTCGAGATCGATGCGCAAGCCTTCTTTGAGGTAAGGCGCAATCATCAAAATCGCCGTAATAAACTGACTGCTGATGTTGCCCTGCATACTCAATGATCCTCCATCCAATTGGCGGCCTTGATTGACAATATGCAAAGGTGGATAACCTTCCTGATTGCGGTAATTAATCTCTGCCCCTAGACTTCTGAGGGCATCAACTAAAGCCCCGATTGGGCGCTGGCACATTCGAGGTGTACCGGTAAGGATTTGATCACGACCTACTGCACTGCAAAATGCCGTCAGAAAGCGCATAGTAGTACCCGCATCAATGACATCTAGCACTAGGCCTTCAGAATTGAGCAGACGAATCATGGTTTGAGTATCTCTGGCAGATGAAAGATTGTCTAATGCAATTTTTCCTCCACTTAGAGCCTGAATGATCAAGGCACGATTGCTCTCGCTTTTAGAAGCGGGCAAAGCAACACGCGTATGTAGTTTTTTGGACTTGGCCTTTAGCGAAATCATCTAATCTGATTTTCCCTATTTCTAATCGTTATCGCATTGGGGGGCTAGGAGGCGCAAAATACACAAACCCCATCACTTCAAAAGCCTTTTTACAAAAAAATCCATCTGCAAAATCACAATCTAATTCCAAGCCTTTGGTAAAAAGAAGAAATTGTGCTGCTCATGTATTTGGGAATCAAAGCTTTGCAGTTCCTTAGCGTTCAAAACGTAGGGAGCATATTCTAATTTCTCCAACATCTCTAGACAATTGTCCCGATTTTCATTGGGCCACAGTTCCATATAGATAATTGGCTGGTCTTCAGCGATCAACTTTAGCGCCCCTTTGAGGACGTATTGCTCGTAGTTTTCTACGTCCATTTTGATGGCTGCAATCGGCTTTGGCCTGTCAGCAAGCACCTCATCTAGGACTACTTGAGCGACGCTATATTCTTCGGATTTGGTATCATATCCCTCAATGGTATCATGCACAATATGGCTCAAACCCTGCATTCTAACTCCCTGCATAAGAGGCATCTGCATTTTTACGGAACCATTTTCCGGACCAAGAGCCAACTGGTTTAGCTCCACATTATCCACCTTCATAAAGCGACAAATGGCCTCCAAGGCCTTAAAGTTTTCCGGCACCGGTTCGTAGGCATATACCTTACCCTGCGGGGAACGCTTCGCCATTAAGACCGTCATGATCCCAATGTTGGCACCAATATCTAAAACATGTGCCTCACGCGACAACATTCCAAGGAAATAAATAAAGTCACCTTCTTTATCTGGCCCGTCTAAATGTAGCGTTTTGATCTTGAACCAAGAAAACCACAACAGATAGCGATCAAAGCCTAGGAGCCGCTGGAGAAGACTTTGGATTAGCTTTTTCATCGTCGCAATTTACGCAAAATCTTACCCCAGACTATGCACTTACAATGGATACTCACTTATTGCGTTGATATAAAAAAGCCGATTCCCTATTTTAGTAGTATGAAACACCTTTGCCTTTTCACCATGAGAACTGCCTTGATTTTATTATTTGGGTTATTGATGTTTTCGACTAGCACAGCACAGACGGAAAGAGAGCTATTGAAAAGAGGCCTAAGTAGATTAGAAAATCAAGACTTCACCGGAGCGCTTAAAGACTTTGATATGGTCATCAAGCTCAATCCAATGAATGATATGGCTTACTTCAATAGAGGTTGTTCAAAGCAATTTTTGGGCGATCATCCCGGCGCAATTCAAGACTTTAGTCTCGCCTTAGACATCAACCCGGCTAATCCAGAGGCCTACTACAATCGTGGGCGTAGCCGCTTAGGCTTAGAAGATTATCTAGGCGCAATGCAAGATTTTAACGTTGCAATCTCGGGCAAAGCCAAAGATGACCGCTATTATCACTATCGTTCTAAAGCAAAAAGTGGTCTGGGAGACTACCTAGGTGCCATACAAGATTTGAACGCTGCCATCCGCATCAATAAAAAGGAGATGAAGTATATCTACGAACGCGCCGAAAACTACATCCTTTTCAAAGATTTCGCTTCTGCAATCAAAGATCTCAACTTAGTGGTAAAGCAGCGTCCGCGTGATCCAGGGGCCTACTCTGCCCGTGCAGAGGTAAAGCTTCTTGGTGGTGATAGAGTTGGCGCCTGCCTGGATTGGAGTAAGGCAGGAGAGCTTGGCGACGTCAATGCTTACGCCAAGATTCGGGAAAATTGTAATTAGATCGAGCTCTGAGTTTTTTGCTCCTTCGGAGAACGCTCAGTCCTAATGAAATAAAAAAAGCGATGCATTATCTGTATCGCTTTTTTTGATGGGGATTCTTTCTCAACCACCCCTGAGCCCCTCCTTTGAAAGGAAGGAAAACTAGATGATAGAGTTGGGCATAGAAAGCCTTATTTCCCCTACTTCCCAAGGAGGGCAGATGAACGAAGGGAGAGGCGTGGTTCAAACAACTCAATCAACAAGAATGAGCGTTCTGCGAAGCAGCCCTCCTAAGTCCGAGACTGATCAGCAGGATCAAGCGCCCAATAAGTCGCATCGGGTGTCGCCAGTCCAAGTTTATACTCCGGTTTGATCGTATTGAGGATCCCCGGCCGCTGCATATTGGGTAAAATCTGCACATCGTAAATTTCGTCGACAGAAGCCATATAACGGATCTCTCCTACCCTAGCCCCACTTGGTAGATGGACAATAATAACTCCAGCATAATCCGACATATCGGCGATGGGCAAATGGGCAAAAGTAGAGGAGTTTTTGCGTAGACGGGAGACGCCAACAAAAGCATAATCCCCTATAAAAGCCATACCGCGCACAAAAGCGTTGAGCTTAGTGATGACCTCCCAAGTCCCCTTTTGCGGATCTAGACGCGCCAGTTCACCAGTTGCAGAAAACAACACCAATAACTGGTCTTGCCAAAAGCGCGGGGAATGTGGCATCGGCATATTGCGAATACAAATTTCATTGCTAGGCACATCCATCAATATCCCAGCACGGGTAACATTGGCCCGCCAGCTCTGAGGTTGGTTACCTGTCCCAAAGGCAGTAACAAATTTGGGTAGGCCATTTTGCATCGCCATACCATTGAGGTGACAGCGATCTTCAGATGCCAAAGTATCGATAAAATGGGGCTTCCATACAGGGGTAAAGCTGTAATTATCATCCACCTTGATGAGACAGGAAAAGGAGGTATTTACGCCATACAAAGCATCCGCACCAAAGTCTAAATCATGCACATCTATTCGCCCTGTATAATAGCTTGCCCTTGGCATATAGAGCGCATCGTAGGTCTGAGGATTTCGCGGATAGTGCGAGGCTAACATCGGAGAATTAACCAAAACGACTACCTCGTCCTTGGTCGCAATTGCCATCTTGGGGCCATGCAGAGCAATGCCCATCGGATTGTTAAAGGTCCTCGGTAGTTGGACTAATTTTTCGCTATCAGCGGCGCTGAGAAATATCAGCTTGCCGGCTTGATAAGTGCTAAGCGCCAAGGTGCACCCAAGCTGCTGCAGCAACTCGGGTACATTTGGCGTATAGCTCATACTAAAAGGCGCAGGAGCCTGATTCATATTATTGCTTTACAAACTTGCGGATGAAGCTAGTACCTTCAGCCTGAATTCGTAGGAAATAAACACCTTCTGGCATTTCTGCCAAATCTAAGGTGTAAGCTTGCACAAATTGATCGACGGATTCTTTTTGCACTACTCTACCATTTAGGTCTAAGACTGCTAGGCTTTCAAACGAAATCATATTGGCAAAGTCCAAACGGATTTGACTATTAGCCGGGTTTGGATAAAGCTTCATGCTTTGCGCAAAGGCCGGCAAATCAATATTGGTGCAATTGTCAACTGTCAGCGTGAAGGTCTCAGTGCTTTGATCTGTCCCATCAGAAGCAGTAAGCGTAATGTCCACAGCCCCAGTAAAACCATTGACGGGATCAGCAAACAAGGTAAATGTCGGACTAGTTCCTCCAATTACAATAGCGCTATTGGGCAAGAAAGCCGTATTACTAGAGCTAGCGGTGAGCGTAATAGGATCACCATCTGGATCGTTTACCGTTACATTGATCGGTCCAAAAGGATAATCTAGGCAAGCGCTTTGATCGCCAATCGAGCTGATCGCAGGAGGATCATTACAAACATCTACTTGGATTACCACGGTCCTCGTGCTGGTCGAAATACCATCGTTTGCACTTAAAGTAAGGATAGCACTGCCCGATTGGCCCATTAGTGGGATTGCAGTCAAATCATAATTGGGACTTGAACCAGTCAAAGAAATGTTGGCATCTGGGATGAGTGCTTGGTTATTTGAAGTGGCCGTTACGGTCAAAGGATCCCCATCGGGATCTGTGAGCGAAAAGCTAACTGGGCCAAAAGTATCATTGACACAAATCAAACCAGCCCCAATCGAACCAAAAACAGGCGGTGTATTACACAAATTGACCTGTACATTGAAGCTAAAACTACTCGTAGGACTAATACTGTCATTGGCGACTACCGTAATTTGGGCCGTCCCCACTTGACCAAGTACACTCACTGCTTCAATCGTATAGTTTGGAGC
>JBCAWW010000118.1:0-9826 GCA_038534415.1 Bacteroidota bacterium
TCAACTCCAGTGGATGCTGGACAAGAGCGAAATCCTTCATCTAAAAGTCGGAGACTTTCTCTTCAAAGCAGGTGATCCGAGCGACTTCCTACTTGTAGTGCTTGAGGGAAAATTTCGCATATACTTTCCTGAGCAAAGGCGGGAAATGTTTCTCGTAGAGGCCAATGCCATTACGGGTATCTTGCCATATTCACGCTTACAAAGTGGAGTGGCCAATGCAGAAGCCGTCAAGGATGCGATTGTCGTACGCTTTCATAAGGAAGGCTTTCCAGAGATGATCAGCACCCAGCATGAGTTGACCACTGCCTTGGTACATGTGATGACCAATCGAGTCCGCAATTTTACCGCTTTGCAGCAGCAAAATGAGAAGCTAATGGCGCTGGGCAAACTTTCGGCTGGCCTCGCCCATGAACTTAACAACCCGGCGGCTGCGGTGGTGCGTTCTGCGCAGGAGCTAAAAACCAGACTCTCCTATCAACCAGAAAGATTTAAAGCGGTCATGCGACTAAAGATCGACCCAGAGATGGTTGACAAAGTCAATGATGTGCTATTTGAAAAAGCCTCTCAGGGTATCCAAAGAGGTTTGTCTCTGATGGAAAAGACCGAACGCGAAGAGGAGTTGATGGACTGGATGGATGATCGAGAGATTGAAGATGGAGATACGATAGCCGAAAATCTGATGGAATTTGGCTTTAGTGTGGATGACCTTGATATGGTTGAAGAGTCAACCGGATCTGAACAATTGCAATCGATACTCAATTGGATGGAAAATGTGATCAGCACCGAAAAGCTAGTCGGCGAAATTCAAGATGCATCGGTGCGGATTTCAGACTTGGTCAAGTCCGTGAAATCCTATACCCATATGGATCAAGACCAAGCCAAGCAGCAGGTCGATATTTTAGAAGGGGTCAGGATCACGGTCAATATCCTCAAACATAAATTCAAAGCCAATCAAGTTACCTTCAAGGAATCCTTTGAACCGAACTTGCCCAAGATACCTGGCTATCCCGGAGAGCTAAATCAGGTCTGGACCAACATCATGGACAATGCCCTTGATGCGATGGAAGGAGGCTCCGCTAATATCCTGGAGGTGAATGCCTGCTGCCTTAGTAGCGCTGTGGTAGTGAGTATCATTGACAATGGACCCGGTATCCCTGAAGACGTCCAAGGACATATTTTTGACCCTTTTTATACGACCAAAGAACTAGGTAAAGGCACGGGTATGGGCTTGGATGTAGTCCATAAAATCTTACTTCACCATAGAGCCAGTATCGAGGTGATTTCAGAACCCGGACGTACGGAATTCAAGATTGTCTTTCCTCTTGAGTAAAGAAGCTACATTTTCTTTACCTTTGCACCTCATTCCCGCCCCCTCCGTACAAGTATAAAAAGCGATTAAATCATGACGCCTAAGCTTTCCTTTCCAAAGCACAAGATCAAGGTATTGTTGCTGGAAAATATCCACCCCAATGCCAAGGCACATTTCGAAAAAGAAGGATATCAAGTTGAAACTGTAGATAGAGCGCTGTCCGAAGATGAGCTCTGCGAACGCATCAAAGATGTCTTTATCATTGGCATTCGCTCCAAAACCAATATTACCCGCAAAGTGCTCGAGCATGCAAATCGCCTCATGGCAGTAGGGGCCTTTTGTATTGGTACCAACCAAATTGATCTCGAAGCCTGCGCCGAACATGGCGTGGTAGCCTTTAACGCTCCCTTTTCCAATACTCGCTCAGTAGTCGAATTGGCCATCGGTGAGATGATCATGCTCACTCGCCGTATTCCTTTTATGAGCGAAGGAATGCATTTCGGCAAATGGAACAAATCTGCTAGTGAAAGCTATGAGGTCCGTGGCAAAAAGCTAGGGATTGTTGGCTATGGCAATATTGGCGCTCAGCTCTCTGTATTGGCCGAAGCCATGGGGATGCAGGTCTACTATTATGATTTGGTAGAAAAGCTCGCCCTAGGCAATGCCCGCAAAATGAACTCCCTCAATGAGCTACTCAATGAGGTTGACATCCTGACCTTGCACGTTGATGGCCGTGCTGATAATAAGATGATCTTTGGGGCCGAAGAGTTTGGGCAAATGAAGCCCGGTTCTATTTTTATCAATCTTAGCCGTGGTTTTGTGGTGCAGATTGATGCTTTAAAAGCTGCCTTGGAAAGCGGCCGTTTGCGTGGTGCTGCGATCGATGTATTCCCGAAAGAGCCCAAAAGCAATGCCGAAGAATTTATCTCTGAGCTCAAGGGGATTGACAATGTCATCTTGACCCCGCATATCGGTGGGAGTACGCAAGAAGCCCAGCGTAATATCGCAGACTATGTCCCTGCTAGGATCATTGACTACGTCAATGCAGGCACGACTTTCAATAGTGTTAACCTCCCAGCCTTGCAGCTGCCATCGCTCAAGCAAGCGCATCGTCTGATCCACTTGCATCGCAACGAGCCCGGTATCTTGGCCAAGATCAACAACATCTTAGCCCGGCACGATATCAATATTGTGGGGCAGTATCTCAAAACCGATGAAAATGTAGGTTATGTGATCACAGATGTAAACAAAGCATCTGAGGAAGCCCTGCAGGAGGAAATGCGTAATATTGAAGGAACCATTCGCTTCCGCGTCCTTTACTAAATTATGCGATGATATCTTTGAGAACCTTGCCGTGGACATCGGTAAGGCGGTACCGCCTGCCCTGATGTTTATAAGTCAAACGCTCGTGATCTAGTCCCAATAGATGGAGGACAGTAGCTTGAAAATCATGTACGTGAACAGGATTTTCTTGTGGGTTGAAGCCAAATTCATCGCTACTGCCATAGCTGAGACCGGCTTTGACCCCTCCGCCAGCCATCCATAAGCTAAAGACATAAGGATGATGATCGCGTCCCCAAGTAGCGTAATTTTTGATGCTGCCTTGGAGGAAAGGCGTACGACCAAATTCCCCTCCCCAAATGACCAAAGTATCCTCTAGTAAGCCCCTTTGTTTCAGATCTTTGACGAGGGCAGCGCTGGGAGCATCGGTATCATCACATTGGATTTTGAGCTGGTGATTGAGGTTGCGATGTTGATCCCAACCAGCATGCATGAGTTGGACAAATTTGACTCCGCGTTCCGCAAGGCGGCGAGCCATGAGACAATTGTAGGCAAAACTGCCTTGACGATGTACCTCCGGGCCATACATCTGCAGGACGGATTCGGGCTCATCCGAAAAATCGGTCAGCTCAGGAACGCTCATCTGCATCTGATAAGCCATTTCATATTGCTGGATGCGGGTCGCGATTTCAGGATCTCCATAGGTCTGGAGATTTTGCTGATTGAGACGTTCGAGATCATCTAGTATGCCTCGGCGAACGCTTTGGCTCATACCCGAAGGGTTGGAAAGGTAGAGCACTGGATCGCCTCCGCCCCTAAACTTGACCCCCTGTAAAGTGGTCGGTAAAAATCCGCTGCCCCAATAGTAATCGTAAAATATCTGCCCACAACTATCTTCCTTATCGCGGGAAGTCATTACGACAAAGGCTGGCAAATCATCGGCCTCGCTGCCTAGGCCATAGGTCAGCCAACTCCCCATACTGGGCCTGCCTGGCATCTCAGCACCCGTGAGAAAAAAGGTGATCGCAGGCGCATGATTGACGGCTTCGGTGTACATCGACTTGACAAAACAAAGCTCGTCGGCAATCTCAGCGGTACGGGGCAAAAAGTCCGAAACCCAAGCGCCACTCTGACCATGCTGCGCAAAATTGCTGATCTCACCCAATACAGGGCGATCCGTTTGCCCGCTGGTCATGGTACTAAATCGCTTGCCACCCGCTAATGAATCCGGTATTTGTTTGCCATGCCATTGGCGGAGCTTGGGTTTGTAGTCAAAAAGATCGACATGGGAAGGCGCTCCGTTTTGGTAGAGATAGATCACTCTTTTGGCTTTGGGAGCAAAGTGCGGCCCGATAGGAGCGTTCGGCGAAGCCGGGACATCCGAATCTATCCCCGCGAAAAGCGAAGGACCCAACAAACTAGCTAGAGCAGCCGTGCCTAGTCCCATTTTGGCGCGACTGAAAAACTGACGGCGAGTTATTTGGCGACGATGATGTTCGAGTGGGTGCATCTATTGTTTACTTAAGGTCTCATCTAGGTTGAGGAGGAGCGAACATAAAGCCGTCCAAGCGGCATGATCGATAGGATCGAGCTGGGTATCGCGAGGCATCTCACCTACATTGAGCAATGCTTCTGCCTCGGAAGGCTGGGTTTGATATTGGTGCCTAAGCTTCTCTAGCCTTTCGAGGAGGATGGCTTTTTCCTCGGCCTCAGGTTTACGGTTAGTCGCCAAGGCGAACGCTAAGTCTAAGCCGTCTGAGGCTTTGGAATGAGCTAAAATGACCCGTTTGGCCATCAGTCTTGCCGCTTCGATATAGGTGATGTCGTTGAGAGTGGTCAAGGCGTGTAGGGGAGAATTGGTCCTAAAACTAGTCACGCTGCACACCTGTCGAGGACTATTGTCAAACAGGCCGGGAGGCCCTACGATTCTTCGCCAAAAGGTATACAACGTTCTGCGGTAGAGTTTTTCGCCATGATCTTGTTGGTAACGCTTTTGGCCAAAGGTGGCCTCGGCCCAGATGCCTGCTGGTTGATAGGGATAGACAGCGGGACCGCCCATTTGGGGGACTAGCAATCCGCTGACTTGTAGGGCTTGATCGCGTATCATCCAGGAGGGTAGTCTAAAGCGAGCGCCTCGCGCCAAAAGGCGATTGTCTGGATCTAATTGCTGGAGCTCAGGGCTGCTATGAGAAGCTTGGCGATAAGTATGGCTCATGACAATCTCTTTGTGGAGGGCTTTGAGATCCCAGCCAGACTGCATCAAAAAGACCGCCAACCAATCGAGTAGAGCGGGGTGGGATGGTTTTTCGCCTTGGGCGCCAAAATCCTCCGCTGTTTTGACCAAACCAGTGCCAAAGAAGGCTTGCCAATAACGGTTGACCGTCACTCTAGCGGTCAGAGGATGTTGATCGGATATGAGCCATTGAGCGAGGCCAAGGCGGTTATTGGGAGCGTTCGCCGCTAAGGCAGGTAAAAAATCAGGTACTTGACTCTTTACCTTCGCTTGGGGCTGACTATAGTTGCCGCGCCTAAGGATATGGGTTTCTCGCAACGAGTCCAATTGGTCCATGACCATCACTTGCTGATTGAAACGGGATTGCTCATTGCGGAGGCCCATATAGTTTTTCAGTAGGGCTAGTTGTTGGGCATAGCTGGGGCGTGCTTCCTTGAATTGTCTTTCGAGTAGCATCAAATAATACCAGCTGCGTTTGTGGGCCTTTTGCTTCAGGGCATCGACATGCTCTCCGAGGAGGCCTTTGGTATTGGGAGATTCGGCTGCCGACTGGCCCGCTGGTCGAGGAAAGATTTGGCGTTCGACGCGGTCGATCTCTCCTCCCAGCGAATCGACAAAGGCTTGTATCTCGGCTAATTTTTCTAATTCGATCGGATCGCTCAAATCCAACACTGGAGCAATCCGTCCATTGGTGATGCCGCCCACTTCAGAGCTTTGATTGAAGTAATCAAAGAGCTGATAGTATTCGGATTGGGTGATCGGATCGTATTTATGATCGTGGCAGCGACTACATGTCAAAGTGAGGCCCAACCAGATGGTGCCCACGGTTTCGACCCTGTCAAATACGTTTTCTACCCGAGTCTCCTCAGGGATGCGCCCTCCTTCTCCATTGATCATGTGGTTGCGATTGAAGGCGGTCGCTAGGATTTGGTCTTGGCTCGCTTGAGGCAGTAAATCACCGGCGATCTGCTCAACCGTAAACTGGTCGTAAGGCATATTGTCATTAAAGGCCTTAATCACCCAATCACGCCAAGGCCACATCGTCCGTTCTGGATCTCCCTGAAATCCATTGGTGTCGGCATAGCGAGCGGCATCCAACCAATCCCAACACCAGCGTTCGCCATAGGCGGACTGACTGAGGAGACGATCGACTACTTTTTCGTAGGCATCGGGAGATTGATCCGCAACAAAAGCAGCGGTTTCGGCTGGGCTAGGAGGGAGGCCATTGAGATCAAAAGAGAGACGCCGGATCAAGCTGTATCGATCTGCCTCTACTGCAGGGCTAAGCTCGTAAGCTTTGAGGCCTTGACTCACAAAGTAATCAATCGCTCCACCAGGATATTGCCATTTGCGAGGGACTTGGGCGGCTTGGGGAGGCTTAAATGCCCAATGCTCAGACCAAGTTGCGCCCTCAGATACCCACTGGATCAAGATTGCTTTCTCTTTGGCACTGAGACTTAAGTTGCTCTCTGGTGGCGGCATCTGTTGCCTAGGATCTTGACTCAGGATGTGGCGGATCAGCGAACTCTCTTGGGGATTAGCTGTTTGGAAAAGGGGGATGCCAGATTCGGGCAAATTGACTAGGCCTTCGGGCACATCTAGCCTTAGACCTGCTTCACGCTGATTGGGATCAGGACCGTGGCAGGCAAAACAACGATCAGAGAGGATGGGTCGGACCTGAGTATTGAAGTCAATTGGCTCTGAAATGGTAGCCAAAGCGTCCTCTATCGGCTCAGGCCAAGTAGGTCCACAAGCGCAGAGGCAGAGTATCGAAAGGGATACTAGCAGAGCGAAGGAGTAGTAGCGCATGACTTAAATAAGCTACGCATTTGAGGCCTGAATTCAAACCCTTATCCTTAGTTGCAGAAGGTAAGTTGTGCCTCCTCAAGTGCCAATTTCGCGATCTTGAGGTAGTCATAAGTGCTGAGTATCGCCAAGCGAGCGGTATTGACATAGTAACTCTTGGGACCCTCTACCCAGCCATAGCTCAATTCATTGAAACTGTCGGTATATCGCCCTTCGTTGATAATGATCCATTGCCGCTCGATTTGGACGATCAGTTGCTTGGCCTCATCTACTTCTTGGCGAGCGAGGCGGAGCTGCTCCATGGCTAGGTCGCATTTTTCTTTGGCCTCCGGACAACGCTTCTTCTTGGCCATTTTATAAGCAGATCGAGCCGATTCAAAAGCGAGGTTTAGCTGACGGTAAGTATCATCCGTTAGTTTGAGAGAATATTGGACCAGATCGCGTCCGTCTTCATAATTGCAGTCTTCTAGGTCTTGATAGCTGCGCTCGCTCAGGGCTAGGCTGCCGTAAGTGGAGTCGCTTGCCACCTCTGCGATAAGCAAAAAGTCCATGAATTCCTGACTTTGGGCCAATAAACCAAGGGGGAGGAACACAAGGAAAAAAAGTAAAGTTTTCATGCTGTGAAGAGTGTGTGGCTAAAGGTAAAAAATAATTTCAGGTTACGTTTTCCCATTCCTACTGCACCAACGTCCAAAACCTAAACAATATTCCCTATGCGTATTTGGACCTTTATATTCAGTATTTTCTTTGTTAGTACGCTGACGGCGCAAGACTGCCTGCCGGGATGGTCGCATTATCGCGAACTTACCCTAGATTATACGGCAAGTGCAGATAGTCTATTTGATGCCCCTGTCGCGATCATCGTCAATACTGCGGAGCTACTCAATGACGGCAAAATACAGCCAAATCTCGCTGATTTACGCTTGACTGATGGCAATTGCAATCCACTGCCCTTTTATCCAGATTCGAATGCGACCAGTACTAGCAACCAGATTTGGACCAAGCTGCCCGTTTTGCCAGCAGGAGAAAGTCAGACTATCCGCATGTATTATGGCAATCCTAATGCTGAGCCTGCCTGGAATGGAGATGATGTTTTTGTCTTTTTCGATGATTTCTCTCAGGACAGTGTCAATCTCGCCAAATGGGAAACCGTGGGCGCTTTTGACAAATTTCGTGTCAACGCCGGTAATTTAGAATATTCAACCTTTCGCGATACGGCTTCTAATTCTCGCTTCAAATTTGCGCGCTCTACGATGTCTTTCACAGAGCCAGTATGGATGGATTTTCGCATCGAGCAAAACAATGCTTCTGAGTTTGGTTTTAGCAGCGCCGATAGTTTAATCGAGCGTTATATGCTGCGTTATCGTCTGCCAGGCGATTCGATTAAGATTTTGGCCATCCTTGACGATACCCTTGACAATGGCTATGCCGTCGTAACGGATTATCCTTCGATTTGGATCCCACGCAACCAAATGCAACGCATCCGCCTCAAGGCTTCTATCAATGCCAACAATAAGTTTTATTTCTCCGAAATCCACAATTTTGACAACGGCCAATTCAATGATACTCCTTTTGAATTTCCTTGGTTTGATATGAGTGGCTTTCACTTCCTGCTCACGACCTTCGCGCAGAGTTTTACCGTTAGGCTAGACTATTTTAGAGTGTGGTATGATCGAGAGACAGAGCCCCTCTCCAGCGTAGGAGATGAGATCGCCAATCCCATATTTGTGAGCCTTGATCCGGAGCGAGCCATTTCATGGAACGTTTTCCCCAATCCTACGTCGGGACAGCTACAAATCCAACTCAACGATCCTAATGCGGTCAGTAGCTGGCGCTTGTTTGACATGCATGGCAGGCTTACCACTTCGTGGAACGCTAGTATGCGTCACTTAAACTTAGGCAACATACCAGCGGGCATTTACATGCTGGCAGCTTTTAAAGACGAACAATTGGTAGGGCGTAAACGCGTCGTCTTACTGCAAGAATAACGATTTTGTGAGGCAAAGTTGAAAGGACGCAATTCGTTGTGTCCTTTCTTTTTTTATCAAACCCTGCCCATCCCATTTTGCTTTAAGTAATCAAAGCTTTCTTTTACCGCTGTCATCATATCACCTTCACACTCGTCAATCTCCACGATATGCCAATCGATATTGCCAAAAGCGGCTCTTTGAATAGCCGCAAAATCTTGTACGCCCTTGCCAAGGGCAGTCATGGGTTGATCGTGCTTGGCGGGCCCATCTTTGATATGGAGTAAGCTTGCTCTATCCCCCCACTGCTCAATCATGGCCGCAGGGTCCTTGCCGGCTACTTTGATCCAGTAGGTATCTAATTCAAAAAATATCTCTGCTGGTAATGATTGTAATAGCTGCTCGAAAGGCGTCTCTGTTTGCCCCTCGATCTCTCTAAATTCCCACCAATGATTGTGCAAACCGAACTTTTTGCCATGTTTAGTCGCAAACTCTGCGCACAGGCGATATTCATCTTCCAAAGCTTTGAGCCCTTCTAGGCTCGCATAGCGCGGGTCCTCTGGCCAACCATGCCAGACCAAAGTATCACAGGCATAAACTTCGGCCATTTCTAGAAACAGGTCCTGGCGTTCCGCGTCGAGCGGTAACTCACAATGAATGCTAAATACCGAAAGGCCTGCTTGTTTGAGCGCAGCAGCCCCCATTGACAAACTAACATCATCTGGCCAAAAAGCAGTTTCTACGCCCCTAAAGCCAATCTCTGCCAATTGGTCTAAGCTTGCATGTAAGTCCTGAGCAATGCTTTCGCGTATGCTCCAAAGTTGGAGACCGATTTGGGGGAGTAGGGGAGTGATGGCAGACTCTTGTAATACGGGAGATTGCTCTCTCTTAGTGGGAGTACAAGCAGATAGTCCTAGGCCAAGCGCGCCCAAGCCTGCGGTCTGAATAAATTTGCGTCTAGTAGTGTCCATAGCTTAAGATAAGCTTTGCGCTTAAAAGATGTATAGGCTACATAAATCATCTTTCCCCCTAGCTTTGGTCATCTTGTTTTTGTTGCTGCTGGGCTAGCTTTCTGAAAACAAAAGTTATGGCTAGCAAGATCTTATTCCCCACGGATTTTTCTGAACCGGCGAACAAGGCGCTGCGCTTTGTTTTACCCTTTGCCGAAAGACTTGATGCAAGCGTCATTTTGATGCACGCTTTTACGTTACCGACGCCAGTGATGGAGGC
>JBCAWW010000119.1:0-9807 GCA_038534415.1 Bacteroidota bacterium
AGTGCGAAAAGACTTAAGGAAAACTTAAGTAGTCGCTAGAAGGCCTTAAATTTTATATTTTGAGGCTGCATGAAAAAGATCTTCCCGCTTTCGGCTTATCAATGGATCATAGTGTTTACCTCTATGGTCTTGGTCGGTTTAGTGATGTTGCAAACCAATTATATCTTGGAAGCGCATCAACTTAAGAGCGAGCAAATCCACCAGAGGTTGAGTGCTTTGATCGAGCCTATTGCCATCGAAATCAAAACCGCCAAGATCGATTCTAATTTTACCCGCGCTCAAAAGGATGCGATCATGTCGGAAATTATCAATGCTAGGGCTGCCGAAGCCGGCTTTGATACCGAAATGCCTTTTGCGATCCTCCAAGAAAAGAAAGAAGGTAAGTTTCATACTCCTTTTCCCGCATACGAAACCGAATTGCGAAACTCCCCTTATCGCGCCTGCTTCTCTTGTATTATTACCATTCAGTTTTTAGCAGATAGTAGCCGCCTACCGGAGTCCGAAATGACCAGCATGAGGACGGTGGAGGAAACTCTGACGGAAATTCCCGGTAAAAATAATCCAGAGGAGTTTTTCTGGTTGAGTATCTATTTGCCGCAGCAAGGGCTGTTGATCAAAAAGGAAATATTAGGATTCTTTTTGTTGACGGTATTGCTCACCGTATTGTTAGTGGCGGTCTTTGCCTATATCATCCGATCCCTCAACAAACAGAAACAACTCGGCCAAGCCAAGGATGATTTTTTCAACAGCCTGACACATGAGTTTATGACGCCCCTCAGTTCGATTCGCTTAGCCGCCAGAGTGATCAAAGGCCAGCTCTCCGAGCCTAAGTTGTTGGGGTATCTCGATCTTATCGAACGCGAGAGTCATCAATTGGAGGGGCAGGTAGACAAAATATTACAGCTTTCGCTTCTCGAATCTCAAAAAGACAGTATTGATCCAGAGATCATGGATTTGCACGAAGCGATAGATAAAGTCGTCCAGCGGCTGCAGTTGCATATCGAGCAAAAATCTGCAGAGCTCAAGCTGAGGCTAAGCCTAGCCGACAGTCGTTTTGAAGGCGACTTTGACCATCTTGTCAATGGCATCTTCAACTTGGTTGACAATGCCTTGAAATATGCGGGCCCCAATCCCAAGATATGGATAGAAGCGTTCGACGAAGGCGGAAAAAGAATCATCAGCGTTCGAGACAATGGGCCGGGTATCCCCAAAGCGGAGCAAGAAGAGATTTTTGAACGCTTTTATCGCTCCCAGCAAAACGACCGTTACAAAGGCAAGGGCTTTGGAATAGGGCTGAGTTATGTGAGGGCGATTGTCGAAGCGCATGGCGGAACGCTTAGCTTGAATCCTGCTTATGAGCAGGGCTGTGAGTTTATTATCAGATTGTAAAAATGCCAAGAATACTACTCATTGAGGACGATATGAGCTTCGGTTATATTTTGACCGAATATCTGGCTTTGCATGATTTTCAGGTAGAATGGGCTCAGTCAGCGCAAGAAGGCCTGGATACCGCCAGTCGCTTTAGCTTTGATTTGGGCATCTTTGATGTCATGCTACCCGATCAAAGTGGCTATGAAGTAGCGGCTTCGCTCAAAAAACGATACCCCGAACTCCCATTTATCTTTTTGAGCGCCAAATCTCTCAAAGTTGATAAACTAAAAGGCTATAAAGTCGGCGCCGATGACTATATCACCAAACCTGTAGATGAAGAACTCCTGCTCGCCAAAATCAAAGCGATCTTATTGCGTGCCCAACCCAATCTGCCACAGCATCACCAATTTCAAATTGGCAACTATCAATTTGATGCCTCTACGCAAAGGCTCAATATTGGCAAATCTCAAGTACAACTCACCAAAAGAGAGGCCGCACTCTTAAAAATGCTCTGTCTGCATCAAGACCAACTTCTCAGTCGTAACAAAGCCTTAAAGGAAATCTGGGGTGCCCAAGATGAGTTTAGTCGCAAAAGTATGGACGTCTTTCTTTCGCATTTGCGCAAGCATTTATCCGCCGACCCTAAGGTCGAGATCAAAAATGTCCATGGCAAAGGCTTTATCCTTCAAGTACATGATTGATATCAGCGAAAGCGTGTAAAATGAAAAAAGATGCTATTTTGGGGATATCTTATTCACAAAAACACGAACAATGAAATCTTCAAGCTTAATGCTCCTTTGTACGCTCGCCTTAATGGGGCTTTTTTCCGCTTGCGGACCGGCTGAAAAGAAGGCAGAGGCAGAAAAACCCGAAACCAAGGCAGCTAGCGACTTTGTTGCCGAAGAAGGCTTTACCGTCCTCTTTGATGGTAGCTCCCTAGATGGCTGGCGCAACTTCAATACTGATACCCTTTCTCCCGCTTGGAAAGTTGAGGAGGATGGTAGTTTTACCCTTGCCACCAAAGGCGGCGGAGATATTGTTACGGATAAAGTTTACGAAAGCTTTGATCTACGTCTAGATTGGAAGATTTCCGAAAATGGCAATAGCGGCATCATGTTTCACGTGATGGAGCACGATACCCTCAGAGCCCCTTATTTGTCTGGACCTGAAATGCAGATCTTGCACAACGAAGGCCACCCTGACGGTAAGATCCATATGCACCGCGCGGGTGATAATTATGACCTACACCCCTGCAAAGAAGAGACCGTTAGAGGCCCTGGCGAATGGAATAGCGTTCGACTAGTCGTAAACCAAGGCAATGTGGAGCACTGGCTCAACGGCACCAAAGTAGTCGAATATACCCTCGGAAGCGAAGACTGGGAAAAGCGTTTCTCCGAAAGTAAGTTTGCCAAATGGCCCCTCTATGGCCGCGCTGGCAAAGGAGTGATCGCGCTACAAGACCATGGCGATCCCGTTTGGTTTCGCAACATCCGAATCAAGGAACTCTAAGCTATTTTTATAGCTGATATGGTTTGCTGAGGGCCGTGATTGCCCTCACTTGACAAACTAGGCTACTTAGGCTGTTCAATAATTCACGCAAGAGGCGTATCTTCATTATCTCAATCCAACACTACTGAGATGATAAGGATACGCCTTTCTAATTTTCTACCCGCACTATTATTGTTTTTCTATGCCTGTGGACCCTCAATTCCCCCCGCAAAGCAAGAGTTTATTCGACTTGATCCGATCAAGGCCGCTTCTATTGCGGATTCACTCAATAAAGCCATCAAACCTCAATTGGCAGAAGGCCTCAAAATTGAGCTTTGGGCTTCCGACTCTCTGATTGCCGATCCGATTGCCCTGACGATAGACGATCAGGGAAGGATTTATACCAGCCGCACTAATCGCCAAAAAGATTCTGAATTTGATATCCGCGGACACCGAGATTGGATGACCGCTTCGATTAGTCTGCAGAGTGTCGAGGATCGCAGAGCTTTTTTGCGGTCCGAGTTTGCAACCGAACGCTCAGACTCCAACCAATGGTTACCAGACCTCAATCGCGATACCAAGCATGATTGGCGCGATCTTGCGGTACAAAGAGAAGAGGTCCATCGCATCTGGGACGAATCCGGTGATGGGGTCGCCGATGTTTCTCAGCTTTATACCCGTGATTTTCAGACGGAGGTAACCGATGTGGCCGGCGGCCTATTTGTGCATGATGACAATGTCTACGTTGCCGTTGCGCCGGATCTTTGGAAGCTAGAAGACCGTAATGACGACGGCGTAGCCGATAAAAAAGAATCGCTTAGCCATGGCTATCAAGCCCATATTGGCTTTGGCGCTCACGGTATGTCCGGCGTGACCATGGGACCCGACGGTCGCATCTATTGGGGCATAGGCGACATTGGCCTCAATGTGGTGGACAAAACGGGTAAGCGTTGGGAGTATCCCAACCAAGGAGCAATCTTAAGATGCAATCCTGACGGCTCCGACTTTGAAGTCTTTGCCGCCGGACTTCGCAATACCCATGAATTTGTTTTTGATGACTATGGCAATATTATCAGCGAAGACAATGATGGCGACCATCCTGGCGAAAAAGAACGCTTGGTTTACATTACACATGGCTCTGATGCTGGTTGGCGTACCAATTGGCAGTTTGGTAAGTATACCGATCCTGACAACAATCTCTACAAAGTCTGGATGGACGAAGAACTGTTCAAACCTCGCCAGGCGAGCACGCCTGCCTATATCATTCCTCCGATCAAAAACTACCATGCAGGGCCTACGGGCATGATCTACAATCCCGGGACTGCGATCAGCCAAAAATATCGCAATCACTTCTTCATTGTCTCTTTTAGAGGCTCTGCCAGTAACTCACCGCTCTATGCCTTCCAACTAAAACCCGAAGGCGCAGGCTTTGCCTTTGAAGGCGACGAAGTGATTATGCAAGGAGGAGTGCTCCCAACGGGCATAGAAGTTGGGCCTGATGGTGCGCTATATATCGGTGATTGGATCGATGGCTGGGGCACCAAAAACTATGGACGCATTTGGCGTTTGGATGATCCTGTCGCGGCGAAGTCAGCAATCCGAAAAGAAACTGAAGCCTTGATCAATGCAGACTTTGCTGATAAATCAGCGGAAGACTTGCAAGGATTACTGGGGCATCTTGACAAGCGTATTCGCCAAAAGGCGCAGTTTGCTTTAGCCAAAAGAGGGTCAAGCAGTGCGGACTTCTTTTTAGCTGCTGCGCAGAACGCTGCTAATCCGCACGCCAAAGTGCATGCACTCTGGGGCCTCTGGCAATTGAGCATTCAGGATCGTAACCAAGGAATCAAACTGATACCCTTCTTGCAAGATCCGAAAGCCGAAATCAGAGCTCAAGCGGCCAAAATATTAGGGGATATCCGCTATGGAGTGGCGGCTAATACCATCGTGCCATTACTTAAAGATGAATCTGCGCGAGTGCGCTTTTTTGCTGCCGAAGCCTTAGGAAGGATGGCTTATAAACCTGCCTTTGATGAGATCTTGGCTATGCTAGAGCAAAACAATGAGCAAGACGTTTATCTCCGTCATGCTGGTGTATTGGCTTTGTCCCGGATGGGCAATCCCGAACCATTAGTGGCCCTTGCCAAGCACGAAAATAGAGCTTTGCGCATCGCTGCCGTTGTGGCCCTACGCCGAATGAAAGATCCTCGTATCGCCGAATTTTTGCAGGATCAGGATGAGTACATCGTACTAGAAACGGCTCGCGCCATCCATGACGACTTCTCCATCGAAGGAGCTATGCCTTTGCTTGCGGCTATGATCCAGCGGACTAGCTCTCAAAACGAGGCGCTGCTGCGCCGGATCATCAATGCAAACCTCCGTATGGGACAAACCGAAAATGCGCGCTGGCTGGCAGCCTACGTACAAAATGAATCGGCTCCCATGGAGATGAGAGCAGAGGCAATGTCAGTGCTTGGTGTCTGGGGCAAACCCTCCGTTTTGGACCGAGTCGATGGACGCTATCGCGGACCAGTGGAGCGTTCTCAGGATGAGCTAGCCCAAGTCAAATCTCATGCAGCACCTCTTTTTGCCGAATTGCTCGCCCATCCATCCCCGGTCTTACAGCAAGCTACGATCCATGCGGTCGGACGATTGAAGCATGAAGCATCTGCCGCCAAATTGCAGCAAATCGTAGAGCAAGATCGCAATGTCGAAAACCGCCTTGCTGCTCTCGCTGCCTTGAAACGTATGGCTGCTCCCAGCATCGATCAATCTATCAGTGCTGCCCTCAAAGATCCGTCTGAGCGGGTACGCTCTTATGCGCTGAGCTTATTGCCTAAATTGGGTTTTGCACCGGCAAAGACGGTTGGACTTTTGCAAACCAGTCTTGCAAATGGTAGCCTAGAAGAAAAACAAGCGGCTATCGCTACCCTCAGTGATCTACCTGCCGAAGCAACGAAAGAGGTCTTTCTAGACTTATTTGCTCAACTCAAAGCGGGTCGTTTAGCCTCCAGTCTCGAATTAGAATTAGGGGAAGCGATGAAGGCTAGCGGTGATGCGGGCTTGGTCCAAGCATTGGCCGATTATGAGGCAGAGCGAGCGAAATTAGATCCTTTGGTCCAGTATGCAGCTGCGCTGAACGGTGGGAATGAGCGAGCCGGTCGAGAGATATTTATCAATAATGCTGCTGCCCAATGCATGCGTTGTCATGCGGTAGGTGAGTATGGTGCTTCTGAAGTCGGCCCCAATCTTGGCGGCATTGCTGCTAGTTTGAGTCGCGAGCAACTCTTAGAGGCATTGGTTGACCCGAGCGCTCGTCTTTCTCCTGGCTATGGTACGGTCTTGCTGACCCTCAAAAATGGTGAAAAACTCAGCGGAGTATTACGCAACGAAACGGCACTCGAACTGGAAATTCAGGGCTCCACGGCTGAACCTATTCATATACCCAAAGCTCGGATCGCGCAAAGGAGAAACACCCCTTCCGCTATGCCTGCCATGGGAGAAGTACTTAGCACCAGAGAAATAAGGGACTTGGTAGCCTTTTTGGCGACTTTGCAGTAGGAGGGCTGCTGCGCAGAACGCTTCCCCTGTAAGAACCCGCGTCGCACTTTCTTTGCGAGGGATAACCAAATAAGTTAGTCAAGCCCCAAAGAATATTGGCATACCGGAAATACGAGGAAACGAGTATTATCCGGTATCTTTTTATTTGCTGCTTCGCAGAACGCTTCCCCAAAGTCTTGAGCCTAAATGCTATGGTCGCCCTTCCAAAAAGAAAGAAGCGTTCCGCGCAGCGGTGAAAAATAAAATCTGTCTAGGCAATAGACCGCTCTAGCAAGTCGCTTATTGCATACGCCTCAGGAGAGAAGCGTTCCGCGCAGCGGTAATCCCCCCACTAATTGCCAAAAAGTTTCTTAAAGAAGCCACGACGCCCTTTGCCATCCTCCTCATTAGGAGAGGACTTGCTGCCTTTCTTCTTTAGCTTAGCTTGGAGGTCTTCTACGGAATCTTCCAAAGCAGCGATGAGGTATTCATTTTTAGAGATATTTGCAGCTTCTAGAGCCGCATTGAAGGAAGTCAAAGCCTCTGCTGCTTGTAGTTGATTCTCACGAATGGCCCCGCATTGCTGGTGGCAGAGAGCTACTTCATAAGGATCATCGATGGCATCGTAGATATTGGCCGCGAGGGTATATGTTTTGGCAGCAGCATCTAAATTGCCGCGTTTTTCATAAAAATAAGCGAGGCGCTTGCCATTGAGACCTGCTTCTCTTTGGTTTTCAGAGGTGCGGTAGATCTTAAAGCCAATTTGCTGGTGCTTGATAGCGCCACTTAGATCACCGGTTTGACTGAGGATTCTTGCTAAGCGATTGCGCACTTCAGCCTCGGCCAAGGCCTCTTCTAAGGTGATATATTTTTGGAGAGCGATCTCATAATTGTCCATAGCCTGAGCCATATCCTGATCGGCCATCATCAGATTGCCAAAGCCGGCATAACTATCGGCAAGTACCTTTTCGTCGCCTGAGAGGGTACCCGCTTCTAAGGCTTTTTGGAAGTAAACACTGGCTTCTTGACTCCGCAAGGCAGCTTCCAATATCTGTCCAATTCGTGCCAAGATAGGCCCTTTCTCTGCGCCTTCCTCCGCATTGTTGAGTTGCTGACTCAGTTCGCGGAGCTCTGCGTATGGAGTTTCTTTGGAGTGTTTGCGTGGATTGAAAAAATGAAAAACGCCTGCCATTGCCTCAACAAAAGCGGGAGCTTCTTGCTCAATCAGTTGAAAGAGGTGTTGATCGATCCAATAAAGGGATTGATAGCTGATATTGCCTTCGTTTATAGCCGCGCTATTTTGAGCAAGATCTGCCAATAGTTTGGGCTCGCCGCTGATAGCCTCGCCCAATAGGCTTCCTTCTAAATTGGCAATATGGATCAGGGCCGAAAGCTCCTTAGCTGCTTGTAATTCGACCGGGACCTTTTCTTTGAGGGCTTCACCCAAGGATTCGACTTGCGTTTTGCTAAGATCCAATAAGACAGGTTGTAGGTCAGCGCGGGCATTGATGGCACTTTCTAGAAGCTCATCCCGAAAACTACTATCATCAAATACCGCGAGTACTTGGATGGGGGTTTCCGTTTGGAGGCATTCTACTAGGGTCGAAAATTGACTTTCGTTGTGTGCGTTGAGATCAGCAGGTCTTTCCATGCCCAAAGATACATTTCTCTTAAATATTTTTTAGAGCCATTTGCGTCGCCTAAAATAGATCAACATGCCGACCACTAGGCCCAGTACAATCAGCCAAAAGCCCCCATATCCATTGCGCCAACTTAGCTCAGGCATATGGGCAAAATTCATCCCGTAGACGCCCGCAAGAAAGCTACAAGGAATAAAGATGGTGGAGATCATGGTAAGGACTTGCATGATTTCGTTCATGCGTTGACCGGTGAGTGAGAGCTGTAAATCGTAAAGATTGGTGAGCAAATCGCGATAGGCATCTAAGTTGTCTGCTACGTGAAAGACCTGATCGCGGAGGTCGACAAAGTAAGTGCTTGTTGCTTTGCGAAGGTAAGGATGCTCTGCCCGATTGAGTTGGTTGATGACTTCCTTGAGTGGGTTGATGGCCTTGCGAAGATGGAGAAGATCTTTGCGTAGCTTTTGGATCGCCTTGAGATTATTGGGACTGGGGTCTTCTTCTATCTGGTCTTCAAGCTTTTCTATGCGTTCACCGAAGGTGTCCAAAACCTGAAAATAATGGCTCACGATCACGTCCATCAGCGCAAATAGGAGGTAGTCTGCACTGGCCTTGCGTACCCTAGAGTTGGCAATGCGGAGGCGCTTCCTGACGTGGCTAAATACGTCTTCACTCTTTTCTTGAAAACTTACCACCCAATTTTTGCCAAGACAAAGGCTGACTTGCTCAATTTGGATTTGGCCCGAATCCGCGTCTACATAGAGCATTTTTAGGACAATGAACATATAGTTATCAAATCCCTCGAGCTTGGGCCGTTGCTGGGTGTTGGCGATGTCCTCTTGAGTCAGGTCATGGATATGGAAGTTGGAGGCTAGCGTTTGTAAGAGTTGGGTGTCATGCACCCCATCTAAATTGAGCCAAGAGATAGGGCTATCTGCCTCATGGATACTCGGAAGTAGTTCTGTTTGAGTGATCGCCTGCTCTGTAAGTGCGTTTAAATCATATTGAGTCAGGCTGATCGTGGCGGCTTGATCGACCCGCTGGCCTACATAAACCACAGTGCCAGGAGCCAAGTCAGGTTGATGACCAAGGCGTTGAGACGCGCTGAAGCTGGGAAATCGTAATTTGGCCATAATTTAGGTTTTAGGGGTGTCTTCTTCGAAGAACGCAAAAATCTCTAGACTGATAAATCGATCATTTTTGTACTCCA
Source organism: Bacteroidota bacterium (assembly GCA_038534415.1). Taxonomy (GTDB): domain Bacteria; phylum Bacteroidota; class Bacteroidia; order J057; family J057; genus JBCAWW01. The sequence goes on from JBCAWW010000119.1 coordinate 9,244, forward strand.
CCTCGCGCATACAGCCTTCATGCGTAAAGCCTAAACGGCGCATTGCTTTCTGGCTGGCTAGGTTTTGAGACTCTACAAATGCCTCTATACGATGCAGCTTCATGGCCGAAAAAGCATATTGTAAAACGACCGGGGCTGCCTCCTGAATGTAGCCCTTGCCCCAATGCTGGGGGAGCAGCCAGAGTCCAAACTCAGCTTTACGATGTTGATGCTCCCAATCATTCAGGCCGAGAGCTCCTAAAAAGCTTTGATCCGCTTTATCAAGTATGGCCCACCAAAGGCCGGTTTTCTCCTCTTGCAATTTTCGATACCAATCCATTTGCGATTGAGTGTCTTCATAGGACTCAAATGATACTCCGTAATATTTGATGACTTCGGGATGGGAAAGCCCTGCAAAAACGGAGGGGTGATCCCCCGCTTCGATAGGTCTAATCAAGAGGCGTTGGGTGGAGAAATGGTTTTCCATGGAGGGAAGAGTCTGCTAGCTAAATGTTGAGTCTAAAAGATGCATTTTTTTTTCATACTGAAAGCGATATTCCCGATATGAGAAGCTTTTGGTCTTAG
>JBCAWW010000120.1:0-9762 GCA_038534415.1 Bacteroidota bacterium
TTGGGCGCAGTAGCTTTTGTATTGCCTATCTCTGGTTGTGGTCTACAGGCCAGCAATCCAGTAGCCATACAAGTAAGAAACTTTGGTACTGATACGGCCTTTACGTTTGACTTATCGTTCCGCTTAGCGGGGGCAACGACAACTGAGACCATAAATGATACCCTACTACCAGGTCAAACTAAGACTTATACTTTCACGGCTACTACGGACCTTAGTACGGTAGGCGCGACCTACCTTTTCGATGCTTGGCCGACCTTAGCGGGCGATACCAACTTTGGCAATGATAGTATCATCGGCTATAGTGTAGAGCACTTCAATGCTATTTCTACCTTCCCATATATCGAAGACTTTGACAATCCAGGGGGTAGTTTGCCGACTGGCTGGATCCAACAAGTTGATGATAGTGGACAAGATTGGTTATTTGATAACAACGGCACTCCGACCGGTGGTACAGGGCCTTCTGTTGACCATACGACTGGAGGCAATGGATACTACGCTTATGTAGAAGATACAGGTGCAGATAATGACTCCGTCACCTTGATCACCCCTTGCTTCGATGTCTCGGGGCTCATGTCGCCGAAGTTTAGTTTCTGGTATCACTCCAATAACTCTCAGGGACCAGCCGGTACGCAGGAAAATGAAATGCACATAGACTTGATCTACAATGGTACGATCACTTATGACTTCATTCCTCCAATCGTACACAAAGACAATAATTGGAACTTGATTGAGTTAAATATGGCCACTTATCCTGGCGTATTTGCTTTCCGTTTCCGTGTCAACAACCGTAACGGCAATGGTTCTGTTCATGATATCGCGATCGATGATGTGAGCGTAGTCGATGTACTACCACAAGACGCAGGAGTAACTGCCTTATTAGATCCGATTGGGGGTTGTGGGCTGCTCGCCAACGATACCATCGTCTTAGAGGTATCTAATCTGGGTACAGACTCAATCAAAGGTGGTTTTGATGTTTCCTACCAACTCAACGGTGGTCCAATCAGTACCATCTCAATTACTGATACCATCTTGGCCGGTAATATCTTGCCAGTATCGTTCTTCCCTGTAGATCTATCCGTTCCGGGAACGTATAATCTCACCGCTTGGACCTCAGGCTTGAATGGAGATACCAACTTAGGTAATGATACGCTACTGGAGGTGATCATCAGCGAGCCTTCCTCCCCACTGCCATTTGTAGAAGATTTCGAGTCATATACGGCTGGTAATACGACCTTCCTTGAGTTTTCCAATGATCCCAATGCGCAAATCAACTGGCAAGTAAGATCAGGAGGTACACCTTCTACTGGTACGGGTCCTATTGGTGCTTTTGAAGGAGCAAATTATATCTTTATGGAGACTTCAGGTCCTGCGGCTGGTTCACAGGCCATACTGCGCTCCGATTGTATTGATTTGACGAGTGCTTCGAATCCCTCTCTCTTTTATGCTTACCATATGTTTGGTAGCACTGTTGGATTCTTGTCGGTGGATATCGAAGCTAATTCTGGTATTACCAATGTTGCCAACTTTTTGGCTCAGCAGCAGACTGCTAATGCTGATCCTTGGAAACTAGATACCGTGGACTTAAGTCCGTGGATAGGGCAATCTATTCGTGTCATCTTCACGGGTGAGACAAATGGTTCCTTTACCAGTGATATCTCACTAGACGCGATCAACATCCGTGAGCTATTAGACAATGATATGGGAGCTTTAGCTGTCCTACAACCTGGAGGCGCAGAGTGTAACTCTGACTCTACGGTAGTCGAAATCCAGATTACGAACACTGGCGTTCAACCGCAGGTTAATATCCCAGTAACTGTCAACTACTCTGGTGCAGCGAGTGGTACTATCACTACGACCGTACCAGGTCCGGTCAACCCCGGCGATACGCTCAATGTGGTTGTCGGTACCGTCAACACCAATGTAGGAGGTACGTTTAACTTCACTGCTTTCACCGCCCTTGGCGCAGATGCTTTGAATGCCAATGATACCACCTTTAGCGCTACTGATGTCAGCGTCCGTCCTCCAGCACCGACTGCCGTGATGGATACCATCGTATTGTGTTCGCCAGATTCGACAGTGGCGAGTGTCGTCAATGATACCGCATATAGCTATATCTGGTACACTGATGAAGTGGGTGGAGTGCCGATCGCGATTGATACTTCAGATTACCAAACCGGTTTCTTGATGAGCGATACCACTCTTTATGTAGAAGCGGTAACGGCTGGTTCTGGACCCCTAATCAAGGTTACCGAAGCGGAGCTTCTCGGCCCTGATTATCTTGAGGTACAAAACACTGGCAACTCTCCCGTAGACGTTACGGGTTGGACCGTAGCCATCGGAGAAGATGGAGCTACTAGTATCAATCAAGTTGAAACCATCACTTGGACAATGGCTGGTGTCATGCAGCCGGGTGAGATTCGCCAACGTGCGGATAACACCGCCGCCGGTGCTAACTATTGGGGAGGTAATATCCTCTGGAATGGGGGTGCAGAAGGCTGGGTTATCATCCTTGATGCTAACAATACCGTGGTTGATGTCATGTTCTTCAACTACTCAGATGCAGATATCCAGACTTTCGCTCCGACGATCAATGGGGTGACCATCGATATCACTGGCCAATGGTCAGGTCCTGGTATTGATGTCAGTAACCCTGTTACTGCCCAAAATGTCTATCGTACCGGCACATTTGACAATAATGATGCAAGCGATTGGATGACAACTGCTACTGCCAACTTTGGTGGTCAGGGTACTCAAAACCCAGGTTTAGGGCCAGTCGTAACCGGTGGCGGTGGATCGGGTGCTTGTCCTAGTGAGCCTCGTACTCCTGTTCATATCTTAGTCGCTCCACCCGTACCAGTTGATCTTGGTGCAGATGTAGTTGCTTGTGCGGGACTAGTGGTCGATGCCGCTGACCCTGCCATTGCGAGCTATCTCTGGAATACCGGTGATATGACTTCTTCGATTGTCATAGACACTTCTGGTACCTATTATGTGGATGTCGTGAGTACGGATGGTTGTGTGGGAGTTGATAGTATCAACATTACGATTCTCCCTTCACCAATAGTTGATTTAGGAGGCGATTCGCTCGTGTCTTGTGGACCGACTGTCTTGGATGCCGGTAATGGTGGTGCCGCCTATACTTGGAATGTTCCCGGTCAAATAAATCAGCAAATCCCAATTACGGTTTCTGGAAACTATGCCGTTACGGTCGATATCAATGGCTGTACCGATTCTGATTCCATCTACGTCGAAGTACTTCCTGCGCCATCTCTCAGCTTAGGGGGCACTATAGCCGCTTGTGATGATGTTGTCCTTGATGCCTTGAATCCAGGCTCTACCTACGCTTGGAGTACAGGAGCAAGTACGCAAACGATCACCGTAACACCGCCAACTACAGGGGCAGATACTATCACAGTAACTGTTACCAATGCTGAAGGCTGTGATATCACCGAAGAAGTTATCATCCTCCCAGGAGTCGACCCAGTGGTTGATTTAGGTGCTGATGTTACGGAATGTGATAGCGTATTGCTTGATGCTGGTAATCCCGGTTCTACTTATGCTTGGAGTACAGGTGAAAGCTCACAGACTATCTACGCCACTACCGATGGTAATTATGCAGTTACTGTAACTGACCCAACTGGTTGTGAGAGTACAGATGATATCAACATAACCTTAGAGTTTACGCCAGTAGCGGACGCAAGTGTCAATACTACTTTTGGCTACACCTATGATTTCACCAACCTCTCTACGGCAGGTGCTAGTTTGCTTTGGGACTTTGGAGACGGTTCTCCGACCACTACCGATCCTAATCCAACGCATGTGTATGCCTTTGATGGTGCTTATGTGGTAACCTTAATCGCCACTAACAATTGTGGGGCTGATACCACTACTATCCCGCTTGGTAGCGTAGATATCGACGAGCTATTTAGCCAGTCTATCGATATCTATCCTAACCCGACGACTGCCAACTTCTACATCAAGTCTGCTGAGCTACAAGCTGAGAACTTGAATATCGAAGTTTATGACGCCAAAGGATCTGTGATTTATCGTAAGCAACTCGGCCGTGTCAACGGTGTGGATGAGCAAATCGATCTATCTAGCCATCCTGAGGGAGTCTATATGGTTAAGATTACTGACGGTACCCGTAGCGCTTCTAGAAGAGTGATACGTGAGTAAAGTCTTGTAAATGCAAAAAGCGCCGATCCATTTGGGTCGGCGCTTTTTTTTTGCTTCTCCTTAGCGAGAAGATATAATGCTGGCGTCTGATTGCCCCTGTTCAAGATAGGCTGATGCCGTCGCCTGATCGACTCTTTGCGCATCAATATAGGGTACGACCCAGGCATCTTGTACCCCTAGTTTGCGAAACAAATCTCTAAATTCAAGCGCATCGGCATGAGCTTCAAAATGCCCAAATACATACTTCTGGACTCCGGCTATCTCTTCGATCAAAAAGGTCTCGGGCCCGCCAGGCAAGGGCGGCAATATGGCTTGGTCCAGTAGACCGATTTGGATTTTGTAGATCAACCCCTGCGTGGAACGCATCGTCACAAAATTTTGCTGAGCTTTATGGAGCTGCCTCCTAGCCGAAGCCAATTGCTTTCGCAAACGAATCAACTCGCTGCTTTCATTACTCTGGCGCTTTTCGATTTTTTTGAATTGATAAGAGAGAAAACCGATCTCCTCATTCTTTTCTTCTATCAAGGCTTCTTTGATCTCTAGCTCCACGCTTTGATCTTCTAGTACACTTTCCATTTTGATGAGGGATACGGCTAGCGAATCCGCCGCCGCACTCAAACGATTGATCGTCGGCTGATTATTTTGGCATTGCTCCCAGGCGGTATAACGATTGATCAAGATAAAGCTCACGATGCTAGTCAATACCAATCCTAAAGCAAGCAACCAACTCTTTTGGGTGTTAGTAAGGTCCATTTTGTTTGTTTTGCCTTTGGACGAAGGCTTTTTTGTGGGGTTACCTATTTCGAATGCCGTATCATTTAGCTACTTTTTGATGCCCTTACTTTAGATTTCTACTCAACTTACTGTTGCAATCATTAGATATGAAAACTCCCCTCCGATATTTTATTCTCTCTGGACTAGCGTTCGGCGCAGCCGCTTGCCAATCGACTGCTACTCATACTGAGGCTGAAGCGGCTTCCGAAACAGCCATTGCGCCCGTATTTGAAACCCAAACCGGGCTCGGTACACCTGCCCCAAATGAAGCAAACCTCCTTTTTGATGGGAGTCGCGAGATGCTGGACGCCAATTGGACCTATTGGGAGGGGCCTCGCTTATCGGCTGAGCTTCCGATCAAATGGCAGATAGTCGATGATCCAGTCGATCAAGGTACCGCCGTCAATACCAATGATCCGGAGTCTGCCGGAGGGATTTATGGTGCCGCCGATATCGTTACCAAAAAGAAATTTAGAGACTTTCGGGCCCATGTGGAATTTCTCATCATGGCTCCGGGCGGTAATAGCGGCGTTTATCTCCAAAATCGTTACGAAATACAGGTGCTCGATGGCGACTCTACCGATCATGGCCTTGGCGCGATTATCAATGAATCGGAGTCTCCCTATCAATTTTACAACGGCCTCGGTCAGTGGAATGCCTACGATTTGGTCTTTAAAGCGGCTCGATTCGAGAAGGGTAAGCTCAGCGAAAAAGCTCGTGTAACGCTTTATTTCAACGGCCAAAAAGCCCATACTGACCAGCCGATTCAACAAGTCTGGGGCGGCCCTAACTCGGGCTTAGATGGGGGCAATGACGGTGGCAAAGGCATTACTGACACCCCCGGCGGCCTCAAGTTTCAAGCCGAAGGCCACGATGTTCTTTATCGCAACGTCTGGATCCAAGAGATCGATCTTGGAGAGGCGGGTACTGATTTTTAGCAATTTTCCTTCGTGTGTTTCTGCTTCGCAGAACGATTAAATCTTTAGATTCTCACTCTGCCCCGCGGTTTGTCAAACCATCTCCCCCTTCGGAGGGGGATTGAGGGGGAGGAAAAACTATTTCACAAAAAACTCATCCACCTAAGCAAACACCTCCATGAAACCCCTCATCACTTTATCCCTGCTAGCCTTGCTGCTAGGCTGCGTCACCCCCAAGCAAACCGAATCCGAGACTTTCACTGACAACGAAGAACTCAAACAAATCTATAAAGAGGACCAGGGTGATCGCCAAAGCGGGAATTGGGACAACATCATGCAAAATGATCAAGTTCGCCTTGCGCGAGTGTACCAAATGGTGGATTCAGGGCTGCTGAGGACTTCCGAAGATTATGCCAATGCGGCCATGGTTTTTCAGCACGGGAGTGATACGATGGCCTCGGCTATGGCAGTGCAAATGATGCGCAAAGCCATCGAACTCGATAGCACTCGAAACAAATGGCTCCTAGCAGCCGCTATCGACCGGGATCTCATGCGCCGGGATGAGCCCCAAATCTATGGCACCCAATACCGCAAAGTATCGAATGATAGCCCTTGGGAGCTTTACAAGATAGATAGTACCCAAGTAACTGATGCCGAAAGGCAAGCGTATGGCGTCGAAACCCTCGCCCAACAAAGAGAAAAAGAGCGCCTCATGAACAAAAAGGAGCTCATGGAAATGCTCAATGAAGGCAAGAGCATAGACGAAGTGGTGGCGTTCTGCGAAGCAGCAGATCCCGACACCTCCAAATACAATCTCTCCCAAGGCGGCATCAATGAGTTTGGCTATATGCTCATGGGACAAAACAGAGACGAAGAAGCGCTCAAGGTTTTTGAACTCAACACCCGCCTCTATCCCCAAGGCTTCAATACTTTTGATAGCTATGGAGAATGTCTCGTCAAACTGGGGCAAATCGAAGCCGGCATCGCTGCCTACGAAAAGTCTCTCGCACTCAATCCCAAAAACGATAATGCTACCAAAGTCTTAGCCGAGCTTAAGTAGGCATAGATAGAAAAAAGAAAAACTGCCTGATTATATTCTGTGCCAATGAGGCAAAAATATCTCGATCCCGAGCTACCATAGGTTTCAAACTCAGGGATTTCTGCTTAGCTTAAGGCTTATTTCGCTAGCCTACAGAAAGATACCGGATCATAGGCATGCTTCGTATTTGCGGCATGACGGCTTTTCTCTGGTACTTTAGTCAAAAAAACTCGAAGTCATCCCGAGCAAATGAAATGCGATGCGGGATCTGGAGAGAGAAGCGTTCCGCGAAGCGGGCTAACGCTTAAAGTTCCTTCGCTAGCCTACAGAAAGATACCGGATCATACGCATGTTTCGTATTTGCGGCATGACGGCTTTTCTCTGGTACTTTAGTCAAAAAAACTCGAAGTCATCCCGCACAAATGAAATGCGATGCGGGATCTGGAGAGAGAAGCGTTCCGTATTGCGGGAAATCCCTTCTCTCATAAAAAAGCCCCTAAAGCTTCACCTCCTTGCCAGTAGCAGCAGCTTGATAAATCGCCTCTACGATCCTGATATCGCGCATGCCTTCCTCTCCCGGCACCAAAAAAGGCGTGTCGGCAATAATCGCTAAGGCATCATCATCCATCTGTTTGGCCTGCTGATTGGGGATACTTTGATTGAGTTTTTTACCATCGCTAGTCCGGCCCTTGATGCCGCTATACGCTTGAAATGGAGAGAGCTCGTACCAGCCATCTTTACAATCGACATGTAAAGTATTCATCGACATACCGAGACTGGTTTTGCCCCTGCCGATGATCCCTCCGGGAAACGCTAATTCGAAGCTGGTGGTCTCATCTACCTCATGATAGACTTTGGGCCTTGTGGTTTCATGCTTCGCAGAACGCACCGCTATCGGCTCTTGGCCGGCGGCATAGCGCAAAGCATTGAGGGGATAGACACCCATATCGTACATAGCGCCACCGCCCAAGGCTTTGTTTTGCTTCCAGTGAGTCGTGCGTCCATCATAGTAGCCTGCTTCCGCACTCAGTTTGAGCATATCGCCATAGGGTTTTTCTTTGGCGTAACGCATGATGGTCTGCGTATTGGGTTCGTGCTGCATCCGGTAGCCGATCCCTAGCTTGACTTTGTTTTTGTTGCAGGCATCGATCATGCGTTGGCAAGCCTCGGCGCTTACCTCCATGGGCTTTTCGCACCAAACATGTTTGCCTGCATTGGCTGCGATGATGCTGTATTTGGCGTGCAAAGCCGTCGGTAAGACGATGTAAATGATGTCGATTTCATCATTGTTTGCGACCTCATCTAGCGTGTCGTAATTGTAGACATTAGAGTCCTTGATGCCATACTTTTCCTGCCAGACAGGAATCTTTTCTGGGCTACCTGTAACGATGCCTCTCAGTTCGCAGTGCTCAGTCAATTGCAGGGCAGGAGCCAACAAATCACGACTATAATATCCTAGGCCGACCAGGGCGACCCCGAGTTTGGCCTTGGGACGAGCGTTCAGCAAGGCTGGAAAACCCAAAGGCGCTAAACTAAGGGCTGCGGCAGAGGTCTTGAGGAAGTGACGACGTTTGTAGAGATTGGACATGGGACTAGGCTTTGTTTATGCTATTTTATCGACTTATGCTTACAAATCCCAATTCGAGAATTGCGATTAATAGGAGCGAATAGAAAAAAAGCGTGGGATGCGTTCCCCAAAGGGATAAAAACCTAAATTTGTAGCATGAAGGAATTAGCCGCTCGTATCCTCGAAATGCCAAAGTTTGAGTTGCACGTCCACATGGAAGGCGCTACTGAGGCAGAAACCTTTTTTCGCCTCGCCCAACGCAACAATATGCCCTTGCCCATTCCGGAGCAAGATTTGGCGAGCTGGCAAAAGTATTTTGAGTTTCGCGACTTCCCACATTTTATTGAGGTCTATGTGAGTGCGGTTTCCTTGTTACGTTCGGCGGAGGATTATGCCTTTTTGATCGAAGAGTTTTATCGTCATCAGGCGGCTCAAAATATTATCTATACCGAGTCATTTTTGAGTGCGACCTATCTGGTGGATAAATTTGATCAGGACGAAATCCTCGAAGCCATTGCCAGAGGCATGGAAGCCGGCAAGCGTAAATATGGAGGTGAAATTCGTTTTATTCCGGACATTGCGCGGCAGGAGCCCGAATCACAGATGGCAGTCCTCGAACTCGTCAAAAAGGGCTATGATCAAGGATTGTTTCTAGGGCTTGGTTTAGGGGGCTTGGAGATCGGTTTTCCGCCAGAGATATTTGATGAGGTCTACTGTGAAGCGCGGGAGTATGGGATGAAGGTCGTCGCGCATGCCGGAGAAGGAGTTGGGCCAGAAAGCATTTGGGGCGCATTAAACACCTTGCAAGCGGAGCGGATTGGGCATGGGGTGCGTTCCATCGAAGATGAAAAGCTACTGACACATCTTGCCGAGCGACAAATCCCTATCGAAGTCTCCCCTACCAGCAATTATTGTCTCGGCATCGTCAAGCCGCATGAGCAACACCCGATCCGTCAGATGGTAGATGCGGGCCTCAATTGCAATATCAATTCGGATGATCCGGCCATGTTTTCGACGAGTCTGACGGGGGAATACCTGCTATTGGCGGAGCAAGGCTTTAGCTGGGAAGAACTCCAGCAACTCAACCGCAATGCGCTCGAAGCTGCTTTCATGACCGAAGGCCAAAAACGAAGCTATCGTCAACTCCTCAACGACAACTTTGCTGTGCTGGACTCTTTGGATGACGACGCGCATACTTTATTGATTTTGATGTTGGCGGAGCAAGGCTTTAGCTGGGAAGAACTCCAGCAACTCAACCGCAATGCGCTCGAAGCTGCTTTCATGACCGA